>NZ_JXIS01000082.1:0-53514 GCF_000836715.1 Bacillus sp. L_1B0_5
GGTGGCAACGGCTCTCAAGGTGGCAATCGTGTTAAAGGCGATAGCAATTCTCAGAAGGACAACGGTTCTCAAGGTGGTAATGTAAAAGATAATACAAAAAAACAAGGTGATAAATTACCTAATACTGCAACGCATTACCCTATATCTATTTTAATGGGTCTTTCAACATTCCTAATTGGTATGTTACTGTTTATTCGTCGTAAAAACGTAAAATAAGAACAACATCCTTCCATCTAAAGAATACATGAAATACTGTATAAAACTAAAAAGGGCTTTGGATTGCATTTTATTATGCAGCCTAAAGTCCTTTTTATCACCTATCAAAAGAGTATTAATACGCTTTTCCCCAATACACCATTTGTTTAGCTTCTTTACCACAACAAATACATTCTTCAGCTAAATGCTCTTGCTCAAAAGGCATACAACGTGATGATACTCCCACTTCTTCTTTTAGTTTCTCTTCACAAGCCAATTCCCCGCACCACATTGCTTTAATAAAGCCTTGCTTTTCGTCAGCTACTTTTTTCATCTCTTCGAAATTTGTCACAGCATACGTATTCTCATCGCGAAATGCTTTTGCTTTATTAAATAAAGAACTATGAATTTCTTCAAGTAATGCTGGAATACGTTCTTCTAATTGATCCATCGGTACAAACTCTTTTTCCTTCGTATCTCTTCTTACAAGTACAACTTGATTCTTTTCAATATCTTTAGGGCCAACTTCTAATCGAATTGGAATACCCTTCATTTCATACTCATTAAATTTCCAACCAGGCGTTTTATTACTAGCATCTATTTTTACTCGTGCAACCTTTTGAATATGTCCTTGTAACTCTGTTGCTTTTGCTAAAACTCCTTCTTTATGCTGAGCAATTGGTACAATAACAACTTGCACTGGAGCGACTTTTGGTGGCATTACAAGTCCATTATTATCGCTATGAACCATTATTAGCCCGCCTATCATTCTTGTTGATACACCCCAAGATGTTTGGTGCACATATTGCCATTTACCGTTACGATCTAAAAACTTAATATCAAATGCTTCTGAGAAATTCGTCCCAAAGTTATGAGAGGTTCCTGTTTGAAGCGCTTTTCCATCATGCATTAAACTTTCAATTGTATAAGTTTCCTTTGCTCCAGCAAACTTCTCTTTTTCTGTTTTTTGTCCTTTAATAACTGGTATCGCTAAATAATCCTCACAGAAAGAAGCATATAAGTTTAAAATATTTAATGTTTCAGCCTGCGATTCTTCTGCCGTTTCATGGATTGTATGACCCTCTTGCCATAAAAATTCAGTCGTACGAAGGAATGGTCTAGTTGTCTTCTCCCAACGAACTACTGAACACCACTGATTATATAACTTTGGCAAATCATTATAGGATTGCACAATTTTTGAAAAGTGCTCACAGAATAAAGTTTCAGATGTAGGACGTACACAAAGTCTTTCCGCTAACTTTTCATCCCCGCCATGCGTAACCCATGCTACTTCAGGAGCAAATCCTTCAACATGATCCTTCTCTTTTTGCAATAAACTCTCTGGGATAAACATTGGCATATATACATTTTCATGGCCAGTTTCTTTTAACTTCTCATCCATCACCTTCTGCATATTCTCCCATAAGGCATAACCATACGGACGTAAAATCATGCACCCTTTTACACTTGAATAATCAACAAGTTCGGCTTTTTTTACAATATCGGTATACCACTGCGCAAAGTCCTCTTCCATCTTCGTAATGGCTTGCACTTGTTCTTTTGCCATAGTCAGTCTTCCTCCTTCTAGAAAATACAAAAAAGCCCGCGTCCCTAAATAGGGACCGAGCTTTGCCGGCGTTACCACCCTGATTCATGCACAAAAATTGCGCATGCTCTCTTTTTGATAACGGGAAATTCCCGCTGCATATGCAGAACTCAAAGGCAGGTTCTATATTGCCTTTTTAAGAATCTTTCAGCCTGGCGGATTCTCTCTCTACTAAAAAGGTTGAATATGTACTAGTCCTTTTTCATCGTTATAACGAAATAAATTTGTTGATTATCATAATACAAATTCTTTTTTAAAACAATAGCTAATTTTCTTATTATTATATATTCTTTTCATTTTTTACAGTTTTATACGTAGCTTTTTCGAGAGATTTTTACAAGTTGATGTGCAATCATACCAATAAGTGTACCTAGTAGAACGAAGAAACCAATAAATCCATATCCCATTCCTTCCCACCCACCAATAACCATCATGGTAACAGGAAATGATGCTAAGCAAAGAAGTATTACAATCAGTGCAAATATAATATCAAACTGTTTGTCTGGAAAACGTTTCTTTAGTAAATATGAAATAGCAAATACAAGGAGAATTGTGATGCCACCAATGATGTAAAATATACCGAATCCATCTAACCAGTCCATACTATTCCCTCCGTCCGTAGATTCCCTTATACTTATTATATGTTTAATTTTTCTGAAAATAAACAATAAATTTTATTCGAAAACATATTTTTATTACTAGGTATTAATAGTAATATATAAGAATAGGTTTTATATAATTAGGAGGATTACTTTATGGATAAAGCATTAACGAATCGTGTCATTATTTTATCATTCGACTGTTTATCAGCTTTAGATTTTCCTATACTACAAAAACTACCTCATTTCCAATCTCTAATAAAAAAGGGCACGGTTGTCGAAAAAGTAGAACCAATTTATCCTTCTGTAACATATCCAAGCCACTCAACAATCGTAACCGGTAATTACCCTAACAAGCACGGTGTTGTTAGTAATACGTTACTTCAACCAGGACGTGAATCACCTGATTGGCATTGGTACCGAAAATCGATAAAAGGAACAACATTGTATGATGAAGCGCGTAAAGCAAATTTAACGACAGCTGCCCTTCTATGGCCTGTTACTGGGAGAGCAAACATTGATTACAATTTACCAGAAATTTTCCCCAATAGACCGTGGCAAAATCAAGTGTTAGTTTCCTTATTTAGCGGTAGCCCACTATACCAATTAGATTTAAATCGTCGTTTCGGCCATATAAGAAATGGTTTATCACAACCAGAGCTGGATGATTTCGTCCTCGCCTCTGCTGTACACACCATTCAGACGAAAAAGCCTAATGTTATGTTCGTACATTTCACTGATTTAGACACGCAAAGACATTATCATGGCTTTGAATCTAACGAAACAATAGCTGCAATTCATAGACATGATGAGCGGCTAGGGAAAATTATTCAAACTTTAAAAGACAGTGACCTATACGAAGAGAGTACAATTATCGCTCTTGGTGACCATAGCGCTTTAAGTGAAAACAAAGCAATTCAATTAAATGTGCTATTCCAACAAAAAGGCCTCGTATCTATAAATAAAAAAGGGCTATTAGTAGATTGGAAGGCCTATTGTCAAAGTTGCGACGGGTCTGCCTATATATATGTGAAAGACAAAAATGATACGGATACAATTCGAGAAGTACAACTACTCCTTGAAGAACTGCTGCAAAATAAACAGAATGGAATTGAATTTATACTTCATGATGAAGCTGCGAAAGACTGCGGTGCAGATGGTAATTGTTTATTTATGTTAGAAGCGCAAGAGGGGTATTATTTCACTGAAAACTATACAGGAGATTTTATAAAAGAAATTACTGAAAAAGATGTTACGCCTAGTAAAAAATATACATTTGGTACGCATGGATACTCTCCAACAAAACCTAACTATGAAACAATTTTTATCGCTGCTGGAAAAGGAATAAAAACCGGCGTTACCGTCCCGTATATGAGACTTATTGATGAAGGTCCAACTATCGCTAGACTACTCGGTTTACACTTAGGCGAAACAGACGGATCAATTGTAGAGGATTTACTCCAATTGTAAAGAACTGTGTATATATGTAAAAGTTCTGTAAAAATCATCACTGTTTCTCTTTTTATAATTTTTATTTTTGTACACTGTTAGTAGAACAAATTTAAGGGGGAACACTATATGAAAAAAATGTCCAGACAAGAAAAAAGCTGGATATTATACGATTGGGCGAACTCGGTATATTCGCTCGTCATTACAACTGCATTATTTCCAATTTACTTTAAAGCAGCTGCAAAAGAAGCCGGGCTATCTGGTGCAACTTCAACAGCATATTGGGGATATGCAAACTCGTTCGCTACACTTTTAATTTCTATACTTGCTCCTATTCTCGGCACAGTTGCTGATTATAAAGGATTTAAAAAACGATTTTTCACATTCTTCTTTGGACTTGGTATCGTATTTACAAGTATGTTAGCAGTCGTTCCAACATCTCAATGGTACTTATTATTAGGATGCTATATGCTCGCATTAGTTGGTTTTGCTGGGGCAAACATTTTTTATGATGCATTTTTAGTAGATGTCACTTCTGAAGATAGAATGGATCGAATTTCTACAAGAGGTTTCGCTTTAGGCTATATTGGGAGTACTATTCCTTTTATCGGTTGTATCGCTCTTATTATTCTTGCTCAAAAAGGAACTATCCCTTTATCAGTTGGCATTGCTAGTCAAATTTCATTCGCGATAACTGCTCTTTGGTGGGGGTTATTTACAATTCCAATGCTTAAAAACGTAGAGCAAACACACTATATTGAGCGTCATCCAAGACCTATTAAAATGAGCTTCAAACGTCTTGCTGATACTTTTAAAAATATTAAAGAATATAAAACTGTATTTATGTTTCTAATTGCTTACTTTTTCTATATTGACGGAGTCGATACAATTATTACTATGTCTACAGCTTACGGAACCGATCTCGGTATTAGTGCAACGAATCTATTAATCATATTATTTGTAACACAAATTGTCGCTTGTCCATTTGCGTTACTATATGGAAAACTATCTGAAACATTTACTGGTAAAAAAATGTTATATGTCGGTATCATTATTTATATCATTATTTGCACATATGCTTATTTCTTAAAAACGACACTTGATTTTTGGATTTTAGCAATGTTAGTTGCTACATCTCAAGGTGGTATTCAAGCACTAAGTCGTTCATACTTTGCAAAACTAGTACCAAAAGAATCTGCTAATGAGTTCTTCGGATTTTATAATATCTTTGGTAAGTTCGCCGCAATTATGGGCCCGGTATTAGTCGGTGTTACAACGCAATTAACAGGAAAAACAAACGCTGGTGTTCTTAGTATTATTGTATTGTTTATTATCGGTGGATTCTTACTCACTAGAGTTCCAGAAAATAATACATCCGTTACACCACCTAGTCCAAAGACTAAAACGCTATAAGAAAAGATCCTCTTCTCATAAGAAGAGGATCTTTTTTATTTTTAACGGTGCGCCTTATAATGAACGACTCTACTGCTTGTACAAAAATAATTTATCAACAGTTGTTCCTAATACTTCAGCTAAACGGAATGCTAACGCTAAGCTTGGATCATATTTATTATTCTCAATTGCATTTATCGTTTGTCTAGAAACCTTGCATTTATCAGCTAATGCGCCTTGTGAAATATTATTTCCAGTGCGTAATTCATAGATTTGATTTTTCACACCATTGCTCCTAACTTGTAAAATCGTTTTTACAACATCAGTATATAATTGGCTCATATAGTTGTCAAAAGTTCCTCAAAAAAAAGAGAGCAATTTTGCTCCCTTAAAATAGTTATTTCGAAGCTAACGAATTTGTTAGTTCCTCTTTATTAGCGACAGCTTCTTTCTTTATTTGCATACGTAGAACTGGCCCTATCGCTAATAAAATAAGTGCCATCGCTATACAAAACACAGTAACTAGTGAAGTTAGTTCCTTTAATCCTCCAGCTAGTGAAGTTCCAATTAACATTGCCCCCATAAACAGTGGTAAAATCGTCCCATTTACTCTTCCAACCATATTTTCTGGTACAAGTTGAATCATAAGCGTACCGACAACGATATTAACACAAGCTAAACAAATACCTGTTCCAAATCTCATGAAACTAGTAATCCAAAATGATGTAGATAGCCCTTCTACTAAAAATGACATCGCTAATATACTCATACCGAATACAAACATCTTTTTCGGATTCACTTTTGAAGCGAAAACTGCAGCAACAATACCACCGATTAACATACCTATTCCGTCAGCTGCCGCTAAATATTGAACAGCTTCTTTTTCCATGCCTAAACGTTCAATTACAAGGAATACTTCTAATGGATTCGTTAATCCAACAGCTAAACCCATAATTGTAAAAGTGATCGTAATCATACGTAAATTTTTCGTGTGAAGAACGTATTTCCATCCTTCTTTTATATCATTTTTTAATGAATCTCTTGCCACTTGCTCTTGTTCAACCCATTTTGGTAAAAATGAAAGGATGATAGCCGATAACAAAAATAGAATGATTAAGCTATATAGTGATGTAAATAAGCCAAGTTGTGTATACACAATTGATCCTACAACTGGCCCAAAAATCATAAATAAGGACTGTAATGTTTGATTAAATGCAATCGCATTTGCTACCTCTTCTTCCTTTACATAGCGCTTAAATATACGCGACGATGACGGCTGAGAAAACTGCCCTACAATCGCGGAAATGAGTGTTGCAAAAAATATAGCCTGCCAATAATCAAATTTTAACAATACGACAATTCCTATAATAGACAGTACACTTAACACATCTCCAGCAACCATTGTTCTTTTCGGATTCCAACGATCTGCTAATGCACCACCAATGAACGAGAAAATAAAGATAGGTGCATACTCCATGACAGATAATAGAGACACTGAAACTGGCTCATTATTTGTCCGCTCCATTATGAAATATAAAAGAGCCATATTTCTAATCCAAATTGCAAATTGTTGTAAAATATCAGATGCCATAACGAGCATAAATGCTCGGTTTTTAAATAAAGCTTTCACTTTCATTCTCCTTCCATAAACCGACCGTTCGGTCTAATTTATTTTGTAAGAAAAGCAACTGACTTATTATTCAGCTGCCATTCCTTTTAACAATACATCTATTGCCTTTTTATAAATACGTTTCAGCTCTTTATAATCTAACTCGTAGTAAAGTACTCCAAGCCCTGATAATAATCCGTTCACAATATACATAAGATCACGAGCATTATCTTCACGGAACTCTCCAGACTGTATACCTGCTTCAATTAATTTCTCAAACATAACATATGATTCTCTAGTTAAAGCTAACAGTTCATCCAGAATCTCTTTACTTACAACTTGGCTCATAGAGAATTCCTCTATTGCATTTGAAATTGGTTGCTGTATGTCCTCTACATGATATTCCGCGAGACCATATAGTTTTTCAGTACTAGTGCTATACAACTTCTCTTTTTCATTCCATTTTTCAACCCAATCATACGTATGCTGTTTCACTACAAATAAAAATAATTCTTCTTTACTTTTAAAGTGATAATAAATGCTTCCTTTACTTCGCTCTGTAATTTCACAAATCTCTTCCATAGATGTAGCTGCATAGCCCTTCTGTGAAAATAGACTTTCTGCTTTATATGCAATTTCTTTCTTTATCTCTTCTGCGCTTCTTCTCATATTCACACCTCTTTAAACCGACCGTTCAGTCTAATGATAACAAATCAAAAACCTCTATCGCAAGAGGCTATATTCCTTATTTAAGAAAACGTACTTTCAAACCAAGTTCGAATCATATGTATTGTTCCAAATTTAAATGCTAATTTAACAAGAATTACACCTCCCGCAGCTAATAAAAACAACACTACTTTCCCCTTATTTTTCACTTTCGGTTCCCTTTTCATTTCCATTCCCCTTAGTATGTTAAAAATATTAATCAAACGTTTGTTTAACTGTGTTTATGCATATGTAAGCCGACTAATCAAACGTTTGTTTAAAAAGAAATACGCCTATATAAGGCGCATTTTCATCAATCACCACCGCCGCCACCGCAGCTTCCTCCGCTATCTCCCCCAAAAGACCCTCCACAATCATGTGAACCACCATCATGCGAGCTATCATTATCAGATCCAGCAAAGAAAAATAATGGTGATGAGCTGTTAGATGAATTATGAATGTTATTTTGTTTTGTAAGATTTACCTTCTTTTTGTTCGATCGAACTGCTGTTACGATTATTCCAACTACAACAAATAATAGTATGACAATAATAAATTCCATATAAAAGCCTCCCTTATTCCTCGAATAATTGAATGGTTCTCTCTAGATTTTCAAGTGAAATGAAGCGCGATTCTCGAAGGATCTCTTTTCCATTATAAAATAATAAAATTGTCGGTCCTGTAAATACGGCATATCGCCCCGCAATCTCTTGCATGTCTTGTAGTAATATCTCTATTTTCTCTACGTAATCATAATTCTCTAATACGCAATTTACTTTTCTTACCATAACATCACAAACACCACAATTTTCCGTTTTAATAAACAGAAGTACCAATTGTTGTTCTTCGATATAGGTCGCTAATTCTTCTATCGTTTTAAATGTAGTCATCTTATCCCTCTTAGCGTAATTTACGAAATACTTTGTCTTGATACATACGAAAAGCTGAACTATCTTTAATCTTTCTCTTTTCCATTACCTGCTGAAAACGAAGCGTTTTTACTGTTAACTCTTCTCTTAATTTCTTTCTCTCTTCTTCATCATAACAGCAAGCAATTAGATCCTCTATTTTTAATATATCTTTTTGTAGTTCCATTTCTGGTGGAATCATTCCCGCATTTTTTAAAATTTTATAGCTCATTCTAAGTTCTGGAGGTACCATTGAAAAATCTTCTAATTGTAGTGGTTTTCCTTTTCCCGGAAGATAATCAAGATCACCATTCCGTATTGCTTTTCGAATTTTTTCTTCAGCAATGTTCAAAAACACATCCACACCATTCCCTCCTTTACATATTTTTACTATTATTTTACATGATATTTCCTTATCTTTCTACGTCTTTAATAATTGGCTCCATACAATTTTTTCTCAAATTTATTTATAATGAGCTATTTCCTCCCATACCGATCTTTCGTTTTCATATATAGTTTGTATTCAAGCCTTTTTGTATTGAGAAAGTCTTTTACAACTGAATAAAGCGTTTACACTAAATCTTACATTTGTTACGATTTAATCACCCCCAGTTCCCTTGTATAGACTTCGTGATGTCTGATCATTTTATCTAGACGTTTCATACGTCTAGATTCATTTTGATTTATTGGCGTATGCCTTTAAATATATCTTTTATTTTGAAAGGAGAAATGGCTATGAGGTCTCAAAAATTTACACTGCTATTACTATCTCTACTACTTTTCTTACCTCTTTTTCTCACAAATTTTATTACTCCAAATCTCGCATTAGCAGATTCACCAAAGCAAAGTCAAAAAATTGTTGGGTACTTTCCTTCGTGGGGCGTTTACGGACGTAATTATCAAGTTGCTGACATTGATGCATCAAAACTTACTCACCTTAACTATGCTTTCGCGGATATTTGTTGGAATGGAAAACATGGAAACCCTTCTACTCATCCTGATAATCCAAATAAACAAACGTGGAACTGTAAAGAATCTGGTGTACCATTGCAAAATAAAGAGGTTCCTAATGGTACTCTCGTACTCGGGGAACCATGGGCTGATGTTACCAAATCGTATCCTGGCTCAGGGACAACTTGGGAAGATTGCGATAAATATGCCCGTTGCGGAAATTTCGGAGAACTAAAACGATTAAAAGCTAAATATCCTCACTTAAAAACAATTATTTCCGTTGGTGGCTGGACTTGGTCTAACCGCTTTTCTGATATGGCCGCTGATGAAAAAACAAGAAAAGTATTTGCTGAATCTACAGTAGCTTTTCTTCGCGCATATGGGTTTGATGGCGTAGATTTAGACTGGGAATATCCGGGCGTTGAAACGATTCCTGGTGGTAGTTATCGTCCTGAAGATAAACAAAATTTCACTCTTCTTCTTCAAGACGTCCGAAATGCTTTGAATAAAGCAGGTACTGAAGATGGCAAACAATATTTACTAACAATCGCTTCAGGTGCAAGCCAACGCTACGCTGATCATACAGAGCTAAAGAAAATTTCTCAAATACTCGATTGGATTAATATTATGACATATGATTTCCACGGCGGATGGGAAGCTACTTCTAATCATAATGCAGCTCTATATAAGGATCCAAATGACCCAGCAGCAAATACGAATTTTTACGTAGATGGCGCTATAAATGTTTATACAAATGAAGGTGTTCCAGTCGATAAACTAGTATTAGGCGTACCCTTTTACGGACGTGGCTGGAAAAGTTGTGGAAAAGAAAATAACGGACAATATCAACCTTGCAAACCAGGTAGTGATGGGAAACTTGCTTCTAAAGGTACTTGGGATGATTATTCTACCGGTGACACAGGTGTGTATGATTACGGTGATTTAGCAGCCAATTACGTTAATAAAAATGGTTTTGTACGCTACTGGAATGACACAGCTAAAGTCCCTTACTTATATAATACGACTACAGGCACATTTATTAGCTACGATGACAATGAATCTATGAAATATAAAACAGACTATATAAAGACGAAAGGTTTAAGTGGAGCAATGTTTTGGGAACTAAGCGGGGATTGCCGTACAAGTCCAAAATATAGTTGTAGTGGTCCAAAATTACTTGATACGCTAGTAAAAGAATTACTTGGTGGACCTATTAGTCAAAAAGATACTGAGCCACCAACGAATGTTAAAAACATTGTAGTTACGAATAAAAATTCAAACTCAGTTCAATTAAACTGGACTGCATCTACTGATAACGTAGCAGTTACGGAATATGAAATTACTGCTGGAGAAGAGAAATGGAGTACAACAACCAATAGCATTACAATTAAAAACTTAAAACCTAATACTGAATACGCATTTTCAGTAATTGCTAAAGATGCTGCTGGAAATAAATCACACCCTACCACTCTTACCGTCAAAACGGATGAAGCTAATACAACACCTCCTGATGGAAATGGCACTGCTACATTTTCAGTCACTTCGAATTGGGGAAGCGGTTATAACTTCTCGATTATAATTAAAAATAACGGAACGACTCCTATTAAAAATTGGAAATTAGAATTTGATTATAGCGGCAATTTAACACAAGTTTGGGATTCTAAAATTAGTAGTAAAACAAATAATCATTATGTAATTACGAACGCAGGATGGAATGGCGAAATTCCTCCTGGTGGATCTATTACAATTGGTGGTGCAGGAACGGGTAATCCTGCCGAACTTTTAAATGCCGTCATTAGCGAAAACTAGACGTAATATCCATTAATTATTTCACTAAAGTTTGAATTTAGGTTTGAGCAATACCTCCTAAATTCAAACTTTTAATTTTATGAAAAATCAAAATATCATATTAACCTATTATAATTATATCTAGTTTCTAATATGAAGTTTATATGAAGTTCATTTGAATTTTACATGAATTTCCTTTAATTTCTATTGTCTTCCTATAATATCCACATTATCCTTTACATATAGGAATTATTTTCATTCCATTTCGAGCTATCTATATATACAAAGAAAGATAGTCACCTGTTAGGGAAAGGCTTTCGTATTATTATAAATATAACAAAAGAAAAAGCACGCTTATAAGCGCACCATAAGAGTGCTTCTTCATACAATTCTCATGTAAGAGTTCTCGAAAATCATGTTAATCACAAAGAAAAAGCATTAGCTCATAAAAGCTAATGCCTTTTCTTTATTCATATTGTTCAGCATTCCAATCTTCTATATTCCATACTTTTGTTATCCACGATTCATAGAAAGAAGGTTCATGTGAGACAATTAAAACTGTTCCTGTGTATTGTTGTAACGCTTCCTGTAAAGCCATCTTAGTTTCTACATCCAAATGATTAGTCGGTTCGTCTAAAATTAAAACATTGCTTTTCGTTACGATAAGTTCACATAAACGCACTTTCGTTTGCTCTCCACCGCTTAATAAACGAATAGGTTTTAATACGTGTTCTTCTTTCAATCCACACTTCGCTAATGCTTGGCGCACTTCTTTCTTTGTCATATCTGGTCGTTCTGCCCAAACTTTCTCTAATGGTGTTATTTCTGAAGCAAACTCTTCCTGTGCAAAATAAGCTGGACTCACTCGGTCCCCAACAAAAATTGAGCTGCTTAGCGGCTTTATTTGACCTAATAACGTTTTTAATATTGTCGTTTTTCCAATACCATTATGACCAACAATAGCTATCTTGTCTCCTTTCTTCACTTGTAAATTCAAGTCTGGAAATAACGGCTCACTATAACCCACTCTTAGTTTCTCAGCCTGTAATATACGACTTACTGGTTCATTATAAACAGTAAAAGCAAAACGGGACTGAGGCACATTATTTACCTTTTCAACCCTTTGCATTTTCTCTAATACTTTCTCTCGACTTTTTGCCTGTTTTGCTTTTCGAATTTTATTTTTTTGAATAAATGTTTCTAACTGAGCAATTTCTTTTTGTTGTTTCACATACGCCGATTGTAATTGTTTCCTTTGCAATTGATAACTTTGTAAAAACTTTTCATAATCCCCTACATACCGCTTAACTTTTCGTTCTTCTAGATGGTAAATGACATTCGTAATATTGTTCAAAAATACTTCGTCATGCGAAATGATAATATAAGCTTTTTCGTACAGTTTCAAGTACGATTGCAACCATTCTATATGTGCTGTATCTAAATAGTTTGTTGGTTCATCTAGCAATAAAACATCAGCTTTTTCTAGAAGAAGCTTTCCTAGTAATAGCTTTGTCCGCTGTCCTCCACTTAACTTTGAAACATCCTTTTCCAATCCTATTTCAAACAATCCTAAACCAATTGCTACTTCTTCAATTTCTGTATGAATTTGATAGAAATTAGAGTTTTCCAATATAGTTTGTAACTCTCCATACCTTACTAACAATTTTTCTACTTCTACTTCTACTGCTCCAGCCATCTCTTCTGCAATTTTTAACATTTCGTATTCAATCGCATACAAGTTAGAAAATGCACTTTGAAAGTATCCTTCAATTGTTGTCCCTTCTTGTAAATCTATATGCTGCTGCAAAAATCCAACCTTCACATGTGGAAACCATTCAATGTTCCCATCATCATGTATAAGTTCTCCTGTTAAAATTCTTAACAGTGTTGATTTTCCAATCCCATTTTTCCCTACTAACCCAACATGCTCCCCCTTTAATAATCGAAAGCATGCATTATATAAGATGGTTTTCTCACCATACGAATGATTTAAATTTTCTACTGTTAATATACTCATTTTTTTCTCTCCTTTACTTATCGTCCATAAGCTAAATAGAGAGACCAACAGTATGAAGCCTTATTTAATTATGCATATAAAAATGGGTAAGGTGAATACACCTTACCCATTACATATTATCGTAAAAAAGGATTAAGGTTCTTTACCTGCTGTCTTCAATTTAGCTTAATCTTAAAAAATAGGCAGACTTCTCCCATATCAAGCTAAAACCATTTGAAGAACAGTTGATAAAGTCATTTTATCCTTTCACTCCTTTAACATTTGTTATATTAAGAGTATAAACTACTCTGTTATATTCTATTCTCTATTTTTCCTTTTGTTCCTTCTCCATTTTTTCATATTCTAAAAAAAAACCCCTTAACAGTAATTATATCAAAAACTGTTAAAAGGCTTTTTCTATTTTTTCATATAAGGAGCTAACACACTTAAAATCTCTTCCTTATCCTTTTTTAACTCGAGTGATGTTAACATATCCATCGTTCTCGGCCTAGGTAATTTCACTTGTACCTCGCCAACTATTGATGCTGGTCTTTGAGATAAAATAAATACGCGATCCGAAAGCAAGATTGCCTCATCCAAGTCATGTGTAACCATAACGATTGTTTGCTTCTCTTGGTGCCAAGAGTTTAAAAGCCAACTGTGTACTTCCATTTTTGTAAATGCATCTAACTTTCCAAAAGGCTCATCAAGTAACATAATTGGCTTTTCACATAAATATGTGCGAAGAAAACTAATTCTTTGGCGCATACCACCAGACAATTCGTCTGGATAATGATTTGCATATTCATCTAACTCAAACTGCTTTAATGCTTCCATTCCTTCTGTTAGTCTTTGTTTTTTCGGTTTCCCTTCGATTTCCAATGGTAGAACGATATTTTGCAAAGCCGATCTCCACGGTAGTAATAAATCTTGTTGTGGCATATAACTAACAACATCTTGCTCTTGTACTTGCTTATCGTTATATGTTACGTTCCCACTTGTTGGATTTTCAACATTTGCAATCATATTTAATAATGTGCTTTTCCCGCAACCACTCGGGCCTACAAAAGAAACAAACTCTCCCTCTTGTATAGAGGCACTAATATTCTCTAATACATTCTTTCCATCGAAAGATTTCACTATATTTTTCATTTGTAATCCGCTCATTTTTCACTTGGAAGGAATTCATTTGTAAAAGCATCTTTTACATCGATTTTCTTTTTAATAACTTTGTTATCATATAAGAAATTCATGTAATTCGTCCAAATTTCTTCCTTCTGTACTCCCCATGCTTTAGCATCATCTTGATACTTCGTACTTAACCATTTCTGGCTTTCTTCAACTAAATCTTTATTTACATCTGGAACAGCTTTAATTAGAAGATCAGCAGCTTCTTTCGGTTCCTTAATTGCAAAATTATAACCTTCTGTCGTTGCACTCATAAACTTTTTCACAAAGTCTTTATCTTGCTTCGTATGTTTTTCACTCGTAATAATAACAGGACTATAGAAATCAAGCGCTGGATCTAAGTCCTTCACCATAATCGTATTTAACTCTTTTCCTTGACGCTTCGCTTCAATACCATCCCAACCGTAATAAATCCATTCGAAATCTGCATCACGGCCGATTGATTTAAAGAAATCTGTTTGTCCTAAGATAATTTTTTCAACTTTATTAAAATCAGCTTGATGCTTATCCATAATCGTCTTTAATGTCGCTTCTTCCGCTGGTCCTCCCCAGCCGCCATAACGTTTACCTTCAAAAGCTTTCGGTGACGTCATATTATCTTTCTTAAGCGATGCAAAAGCTGAAGTGTTATGCTGAATAATCGCGCCTACAGACACAACAGGGATCCCTTCCACACGAGCTAACGTTACATTTTCTTGTGCGCTTATTGCGAAGTCAGCTTTTCCTGATGCTATCATTTGCTCTGCTGTTACATTGTCACCTGGTTGAATAATTTCTACATCTAATCCTTGCTTTTTGTAATACTCTTTCGCTTGCGCTACATATAAGCCAGTATGATTCGTATTTGGAAACCAATCTAATACTACTTTTACTTTTTGATCTTTACTTGCGCTTTCTTCTTTCTTCGCCGGATTACATCCAGCCACACCTACTGCTAATAAGGCAGCTAACATAACTTTTAAACCTTTTTTCATTTTCTGCCGTCCTTTCTATATATCCATGGTGCTGTTATTCTTGCCATAAACTCTACGATAAAATACAGGCATAATGTCACCATAACGATGATTGCTGCAACACCAAATACTCGGGCAGTCAAAAAGGATTTTGTAGCCCTCGTAAGCATAACCCCTAATCCTTCACTTGCACCGAGCCATTCTCCGATAATTGCCCCCATTACGCTATATGTAACTGCAATTTTTAAACCTGAGAAAAAGTATGGGAGCACTGCTGGAAATTTTACTTTCTGGTAAACTTGCCACTTTGTCGCCTTCATTGTTTGTAACAGCTTCAACATGTTTTTATCTACTGTTTGAAAACCTTCTAAAATACTAAGCGCAATTGGGAAGAAACAAACGAGTATTACGACCATTACTTTTGGCAACATCCCATATCCAAACCAAATAATAAATAGCGGTGCAAGTACAACGATTGGAATTGTTTGCGAAATAACGAGCAATGGATTTATTAAAATACGAAATAACGGTATAACGTCCATAATAATTGCGATGCTCGTCCCCAATAAAATTGCAAAGAATAGTCCAATTATAACTTCCTGCAGTGTTTGCATCGTATTTGGTAATAGTAAATCTTTCATCCCAATTAATTCTTGAACAATGGCAGAAGGCTTTGGTAAAATCCACGGTTCGATTTTAAATAATGAAACAGATCCTTCCCATATTGCAATGAGAAGGATAAGCCAAATAGTTGTAATAAGTTTAGATTGCTTCTGGTTTTTCATATTCATCACGGTACTTCCAAACCTTTTCATCTATTGTTACACCAGTGCTTGGACGATAATGGATTTTAATAGAAGTAATCACTTCTTCTGCTCCAGCATCGACGCAAGCTTGTTGCGCACGTTTAACGACATCAAGAAGTACATCTAATTCTCCTTCCAAAGTTGTTTCCATTGCCCCTACTTCATAACGAACTCCCGATTGTTGCACAACTTCAATTGCTTTATCGACAACAGAATATACATCTTTCGTTTTCGCTTGTGGTACTACTGAAAATGACATTGTAACTTGTTGTGACATAATAAAATCCCCCTTATAAAATTAAATTTCAAAAATAAGAAAAGGCTTTCCTACTGCGTAGGAAAGCCTTGTATGCAAGTTATTATAGAATAACATATGCTACATCACTTTAAGTAACTCCCTACGCTGGCATTATCCAGATCAGGTTGAGGGTCGATGTTTACTTACATCCTCTCAGCCAATTGGCTCCCCGGTCCTTAATTCGTTTTCATTGTAGCATGATTTATTTTATTGAACAAACAAAAGCATGCATAATCATTTCATTATTTTTGGAAAATATCCAACTTTTTCACCATGAGCTAATAACTGCTGTATAAATTCTTTATTGATTGCTGGTACTATCAATTCTTTTTTCTTAATCCATTCATTCGTTCTACGTGTACCCATTACAATTTCAGATTGCTGCGCTCCATCTCCTGCAACTTGAGAAGCAATTAACTCAGCTACTACTTCATTTCCCTTCGCTAATTCAAGTCCGGTATTTACATATTCTGAAAGTGGAACCATTTCAAGATTGTATCCACACTCTCCAATTAGCTGTATAAATTGTTCAAACTCAATTTGATGTGGATGACAGATGTGCAACGTTTCTCCATCTATTTGTGAATCTTGTACATACGTTACAATTGATTTACTAGCAAAATCAATTGGTGTGAAATCGATTCCCCATTTCACATTAGGAGCTTGTCCAATAAGTAGCATCGCTTTAATAAGACGATAGAATGCGTTTCCTTCGATATTTTGTTGGAATACACCTGTCTCTGAATGACACGCTAAGTTACCTGCACGATAAATATTTCCACGGACACCCTCTTGTATCGCTTTACGAACAAGGTTTTCTGCCTGTAATTTGCTATCAGAATACACATTCTCTAACTCTACATCGTAATTAAAATCACCTGTTTCCACATATGTGTCCCATTGCTCTATTGCTAATTCTATCGGAATACCAATTGTTGAAATAAAGTGGAATGATGCTCCTTCTTCCGCTAGGGCTAACATACGACTCGTTCCTTGCACATTCACATTTTCAAACTGGGCTACATCTCCAAAATGTCTTACATCTGCACCGCAATGAATCACCGTATCAACTTTGGAGTGAATAAATTTAAATTTATCCTCATCCATACCAAGATACTCTGCCCCAAGATCACCAGGTACTGCTGTTATGCGTTGCAACCATTCTTGACTTATATCTTTAAAGTAATTTGTTAATGTATTAACAATTCTTTGTTGTATATCTTGCGTCGGTCTTACTAAGCAATAAATATGTGCTGTTGTATCTTTTAATAATTCATACAATATATGTGAACCTAAATAACCTGTAGCTCCCGTTAAAAAGATATTTGAAACTTTGCTGTCTGTCACTTCATTTATACGGGAAATTGGATCTGGCTCATGTATAACTTTATATTCATGGAATACTTCTTCTTCCTCAACTTTTAATTCTCTTTGAATTTGTGCTAACCCATATATCGTTCGTTCCTGGAAGAAGTCTTGAATTGTTAAATACGGAAAGTCTTCTTTCAACAAAGTTAAAACTCGCAATACTTTCAATGAATGCCCACCGATTGTAAAGAAATCATCATGAACACCAATTTTTGAGATTCCTAATACATCAATCCAAGCTTTCGCTATTTTTTCTTCCGCTTCGGTAGATGGTGCAATATATTCTTGTAAACGAAGTGGTTCATAGTCTGCTTCTAGTTGTGCTAATCGCTTCAAATCAACCTTTTTATTCGGTGTAAGTGGCAGTTCATTAATATAAATTAATTTAGACGGTACCATATAATCTGGTAATCGTTCTCTTAAATCATGTATTAAAGTTTCCATAGCAACTTCATTACTAGTTGTATAGAAAGCAACTAAGTAATGACTACCTTCTTCACCTTTCTTCGTAAATACAGCTGCATCTTTTACCATTTCATATTTTGCAATTGTGTTTTGGATTTCACCCAATTCAATTCGATGTCCTCTAATTTTCACTTGATTGTCTTTACGATGTAAAAACTCAATATTTCCGTCTTCCAATATTTTAACAATATCACCTGTTTTATATATCTTACTATCATGTTTTTCATGATGTGGAATAAATACTTCCTCTGTTTTTTCCGGCTTATTAAAGTAACCTTTTGCTAAACCTACTGACTCTATATATAATTCTCCTGGAATACCAATTGGACAAACTTTCATATTGTCATTTAATATCCAAACTTTATAATTATCCGCTGGCTTCCCGATTGGGATACTAGCAAGTTGATCGTTTAACTCCGCTGGAATTGGATATGTCGTTGTTGTAATTGTACATTCTGTCGGGCCATACGCGTTATTTAACTGAACGTGAGTACCAATTCTCTCTCGCCATAGTTTTACCACTTCAGCAGTAAGCATTTCTCCACCAACTGCAATCCTCTTTAATGAATCGAGCTTATACTTACTTTCATCTGGAAGATATGTTGCTACTTGTTGTAGGAAAATTGTAGCTAAGCCTAAAATAGATGTTGCCTTTGCTTTATAAATTGCATTTGCAAAAGCTTCTACCGAAAGCCTTTGTTCATCCAATAACACATATATATTTCCACCGCAGAATAATGACGCGAATAACTCCCAAATAGATGCGTCAAAACTAAATGAAGGGAACTGCGCGAAAATATCTTCTTCACTTAATTCATAATGCCTTTGCATCCATGTACATAAATTCACTACTCCGCGGTGCGCAAGCATTGTTCCTTTCGGATTTCCCGTAGAACCGGATGTATAGATCATATATGCGATATCATCAAGATCAATTGCCACGTTCACATCTATTTCTGAAAATTGTTCAATATCGTAAAGAGATAATTCTCGAATATCCTCAAACGGTACTTTCGCTTCTTTCGTTAAAACTAATTTTGATTGGCTATCCTCGATAATATATTGCACTCGATTTGCTGGATAATCTGGGTCAATCGGAATATAAGCTGCACCTGTTTTTAAAACTGCTAATATACTGACTACCGTATCAATACTTCGCTTCATAAAGATACCGACATAATCACCTTGTTTCACCCCATGATGTAATAACATGTGAGCAATTTTATTACTTTTTTTATTTAGTTGTTCATATGTTAATGTTCCCTCCACCGAAGATAAAGCTATACGCTTTGAAAATTTCCTTACTGTTTCACAAAACATATCCGCAATACTTTTATTCGGGTATAGCACTTCTGTGTCATTTATTTCTTTATATATCACTAATTCTTCTTCTGTAATAATATTCATATCTACAACACATTGCGTCTCTTTTTTTATACCTTGCTGAATTACATACTGAATTTGCTTTATATAGCGAAGTGCTGTTTCTTCTTTCAATTGCTTTTCATTATAAGAAACTTCAAAACAACTATCCTTTAATTCAATAAAGTTTAATTGACTATTTCTATTTTCTTTTCCTACTGTAACTGCAGGTTTCCCCCATTTTTCTTCATCATATTGTAACAATATCTTCCGTTCTTCTTCCATACTTTCTAACTGCATGATTTGATCATTAATTTCTATCCTTAGCTCTTCATAAGAAAGTTCTTGTTCAATTGTAATACATAACGGATAACTACTCTGTCTCATGTAATAAGGTATCACTATACGTTTTTCATTACTAACATGATATAGCCATACAAAAGTAGCTGCGATTAAATCTAATTTATTTCGTTCAAACGCTTGTATATCCTTAATTTTCATTTGAGTATATTCATTTACTTGAATATCCTTTGGTATCATAAACGGTTCATAATTTTGTTGCGAAAATTGTTCATATCTCTCCACATATGAACGTTTTAAGAAAATACTCATACTGAATCCTCTCACTCTCCATAATATAAAAATGAAACTTTGATCATTGGAGGACATGTTCCACCAATGATTAAAATCACAACCGTATATCATTAGATATAAATATATAATTATTCATTTTAAAAAAAGATTAAGGTGTAGATTAAATCTACACCTTATATTATTCTATTAACTTTTAAATTCCCCAATTAACTCTTGCAGCTCCTGTGCAAGCCAGCTTAAAGAAGTAGCTAATTCTGCAATATCTTGTACTGACATTTCCTGTTCTTTCATACTCTCTTCAATATTACCACTACTATTCGCATACGTATTTGCAATATGTGATAGTTCATTTACAACTTGAACGATATTTTGGCTATTTTGCAAAATATCACCTGAGTTGCTAGAAACCGCCTTAACTTGGTCCGTAACAGAATGTGCTGATTTTGAAATTTTCTCGAAGAACGCACCACTACTTTGAACAAGAGTAATTCCAGATTCTACTTCTTTTGAACCTTTTTGCATTGAAACTACAGCCTCTTCTGCTTCAGCTTGTGTTTCCCCAATTAATTTAGCTATATCTTTCGCTGACGTTTCAGTTTGCTCAGCTAATTTACGTACTTCATCAGCGACCACTGCAAATCCTCTTCCAGCAGCTCCAGCACGTGAAGCTTCAATAGAAGCATTTAACGCAAGTAAATTGGTTTGATTTGAAATACCTGTAATTACGGTTACGATATCACTAATTTCCTTCGATCTTGTTTCCAATGAATAAATAATCGAAGATAAATCTTTTACTGCATTTTGGATTAAATTCATTTGATTAATAATTTGTCCAATTACTTCATTACCTTCAATTGAATGTTGCTCCATACCTTCTGAGGCAACCGCAACCAGTTTCGCAGCCCCAGTTATCTCTTCCACCTTATTTTCCATTCCGTGCACAATTCCTAAGCATTGTTGTACTGAAGTTTCTTGAGACTGTGCTCCTACTCTTAAACCTTCCATGGAACCTGCAATTTCTTGAACTGCCATACTGTTTTCCTCAGTGCTTGCCGATAATTCTTGTGATGAAGAAGAAACTTGCTCTGCAGTTTGTTTTACTTTATCTATAATTCCTTTAAACTTCTCAATCGTTGCATTGAAATAAGTATTAATAATACCAATGTCATCTGGTCTTTCTTTTAATTTAATACTTAAATCACCCTCACCAACTTTACGTAATCCCTCTCTTAGGTCTTTTAATGGGGCTAACGAATTACGAACAATAAAGAATTGAATAACAGTCGCAATAGCTAATGAAATACAAATGAATAGTAAACCTTGCATCATAAATTTCTTCTTTGTATCTGGAATAACAGAAGCATCTACATCTGCCGCAACAATTGCGACAATATTTTTTTCTCCATCCGTAATGGGCTCTAATATTGTCACCCATGAGCCTAGTTCATCTTCATATACTTCTGTCATTTGTGCCTTTTTCGTATCTATCACTTTATCGTATGCCTTCATCCAATGAGCTGGTTGTTCATAATAGTCACCCGGCTTTACAGGTACTGCATTTGTTAACTCTGTAGTCAAACCAACGATTTGTAATTCTCGTTTGTCATTGGGTTTTGCTCCCGTAATATACGTTTGTCCAACACTTTTTAAATCTTTTGTCACTTCATCTAATTGCTCTTTTAACTTTTCCTTCTTCTCCTTTTGGGCTGTAGGATCTTTCGCAAGATCTTTCACTAATTCTGCGTCTAATTGATTTATTACAGTATCTCCTGTTTCAATAGACTGTCTTTCAAATAAAGACATCATACTATTTTGAAACATGTTGAAACTTAACGCGCCCATACTTCCAACAAGCGTCAAAATAACTAGTACGGTTAATAAGACGTTCTTTTGAAGAAACGTTAACTTATGCCAATACTTTTTCATTAATATCCACCTTCCTTAATTAACATAACAAAAAAACAAAATATACGAATATTTTGTTTGAAAATGTTTCTCAATATATTCGAGAATAAAAAAAAGCCAATGTAAAAGCATTGGCCAAGACCAACCCTATCCGTCCGGTAACTGGCTAGCATAGCCTTTCGACCTTAGCTCCTGTAGTTTTGCGTCCTCATGTTTCCATCAGTTTGCCTTTCTCGCTGAACGAGTTGAACGATATGGGAGTTCTATGAGAATTAATTTATTCTCTTTCAAAGATTACAACATATAAATCAAAATGTCTACTTATTTAGAGATATAAATACAAATTTTTAACGCATTGCTTTTTCGAAATAATTTCAAAAAGTACGTGAATGTTACTTTTTTTGTGTTATATAATAAAAAATGTATAAATAACAAGGATTTCTTCGGGTATTTATTTAATTTTCATTCAAATTAAACTATTCGAATATATCTTAATTAATGAATTTCGGAGGTAGTTTATCATGTTTTGGCTACAATTTCTTACCTTGTTACTCTGTATTTTTATTGGTGCACGCCTAGGCGGAGTTGGTTTAGGAGTAATGGGTGGAGTTGGTATGGCAATACTCGTTTTTGTCTTCCACTTACAACCGACCGCGCCTCCTATTGATGTAATGCTCATGATTTTGGCAGTAATTACAGCTGCTGGTGCTTTGCAAGCTGCTGGAGGAATGGACTATCTTGTTCATCTAGCTGAAAAAGCATTGCGAAAAAATCCAAAGCGTATTACTTTTTTTGCTCCAATTGTTACTTATTTATTCACACTATGTGCAGGTACTGGTCACGTTGCCTATTCTGTACTTCCTGTTATTGCAGAAGTCTCTCGTGAATCAGGGATTAGACCGGAACGCCCAATGTCGATTGCCGTAATCGCTTCTCAGCAAGCAATTACAGCTAGTCCGATTTCAGCTGCCACAGTTGCTCTTTTAGCAATGTTCGCTGACTATAAAATTACCTTATTAGATATTTTAAAAGTAAGTATCCCTTCTACTTTCATTGCTTGTATGTTAGCAGCATTCGTTGCTAGTAAGATGGGAAAAGAATTAAATGAAGACCCTGAATACTTAAAACGATTAAACGAAGGAATGATTCCTAAACTTGAAGAGAAAAAAGAATTTGTAGGTGTAAAAGGCGCCAAATTATCAGTTATCCTTTTCCTAGTTGGAACCTTCCTTGTTGTACTTCTTGGTTCATTTGAAGCACTTCGTCCAGGATGGATAGTTGATGGGAAGTTAGCTCGTCTTTCCATGCCGAACACAATTGAGATGGTTATGTTAACTATCGCGGCTCTTATTATTATTTTCTGTAAACCAAATGTAGAAAGCATTGTGTCTGGTAACGTCTTTAAAGCAGGGGCAACAGCAGTTGTTGCTATTTTCGGTATCGCTTGGATGGGAGATACTTTCTTTAACGGAAACTTAAATATGATTCAAGGATCCATTCAGCATTTAGTAACAAGTGCACCTTGGCTATTTGCCATCGCGCTATTCATTCTATCTATTTTACTGTACAGCCAAGCAGCAACAGTACGTGCCTTAATGCCACTTGGACTATCCCTTGGTATTCCACCAGCACTACTGATTGCGATGTTCCCTGCAG
The DNA here is from genome assembly GCF_000836715.1 of Bacillus sp. L_1B0_5. Lineage (NCBI taxonomy): Bacteria > Bacillati > Bacillota > Bacilli > Caryophanales > Bacillaceae > Bacillus > Bacillus sp. L_1B0_5. The sequence goes on from NZ_JXIS01000082.1 coordinate 23,794, forward strand.
TAAACGGATATTTCTTCATTCCAAACTATGGAACAATCGTTGCTGCCATTAACTTTGACCGTACTGGTACAACAGGTATCGGTAAATACGTATTAAATCATAGCTTTATGATTCCAGGTTTAATCGCAACATTTACTTCTATCGGCATTGGAATGCTTTTAATTTCTATTATGTTTTAAAGAAAAAGCACAAACCTTTATTTAAAAAGGTTTGTGCTTTTTTAATCAAACGTTTGTTTAAAATTTGGGGCAGTCCATTTCTCCATGTAGCACTTAAAATACTACACGTCCTTCCCTACAAACTTCTCTTTACTTCTTCAGCTAATTTTCTCGTACTTTCATACGCAGATTCAGCTAAACTAATTGCTGAAATAACTGAAACACCTTCCGCACCCGCCTCTATAACTGCCGCTGTATTTTCAATTGTAATCCCGCCAATACCAACGATTGGCACTGTAATTCCTTGTTCTCTAAAATAAGCTAATCCTTTCGTTCCTTGAACCGCTTTCGTATCTTTTTTCGTACTCGTTGGGAAAATAGGTCCAACGCCTAAATAATCTGCTCCATGTTCGATTGCAAAGCGTGCTTCTTCAATTGTATGAGCAGATACACCGATAATTTTATCTCCCATTTTTTCACGAACAGATGTAATTCCTTCATCATCTTGTCCTACATGAACACCATCTGCATCTAATTCAATGGCTAATTCTACATCATCATTTACAATGAAAGGAACACTATATTCCTTACAAAGAGTCTGCAATTCTTTTGCAAAACGCACTCTATCCTCTCCAATTAAAGAACCTTCCCCCTTTTCACGAAATTGAAAAAGTGTCACTCCACCATCTAACGCTTCTTTCAATACAGTTAAAGGATCCTTCGTGCAGTTATTGCTTCCCATAATAAAATACACTTGTAATAGGTTAGACATTTTCTTTGTTTCAATGCGCATCATGTGTTTCATCCCCCTTACTCTAACTCCTCAATCTTCCCATACTTCTCCATATCAGCTGAAGTTGTATTCGCTAATTGATTTAAAAATTCAATTTGGAAACTACCTGGCCCTTTTTCTACTGTTTTAGCAGCTGCCAGTTCTGCAGCTACACCATAAAACGTTAATGCGGCTACTGCTGCTTTTACATAATCTTTTTCAACTGCTACAAATGCTCCTATTACCGAAGTTAGTAAACACCCTGTTCCCGTAACTTTTGTTAAAATAGGATGACCATTTCGAATAAGAACAGTTCGCTCTCCATCTGTAACAACATCTTCTTTTCCAGTAATGACCGCAACTGTATTTAGTTCATCTGCTGCCTGCCTTGCAATACTTACAACATTTCCATTTCCAGTACCAGCGTCTACCCCTTTAATTTCCCATTTCTCATTAATAACGTTTGCTATTTCAGCCGCATTTCCGCGGATAATTGCTAAATCGATTTCAGCCGGAATATGTCTCGCAACTTCTGTTCGATACGAAGTTGCTCCTGCACCAACTGGATCAAATAGTACTGGCACATTGTTCACATTTGCTGATTTACCAGCGAGTAACATCGCTTCTACTTCCTCAGGACGAAGTGTCCCCATATTTAATACTAACGCTCCAGCAATGCTAGCCATTTCTGCTACTTCCTCTTTTGCATACGCCATTACAGGCGATGCCCCAAGTGCCAACAAACCGTTAGCAGTAAAATTTGTTACAACAACATTTGTAATATTATGAACTAACGGATTAGATTCTCTCACCAAATCCACTACTTTACTAATTTCTTTCATATTCATCCTTTTCATCTCCTAACTATAATGATGGGAGATACACAAAAAGACACTTTGCGCGTACGCAAAGTGCCTGAACATGTGCTTTTACACTCTCCCTACGCTGGCATTATCCAACAGGTTCAAATGGTCAATGACGGACTAGTAGTCATCCTCTCAGTTTGTATCCACAAACTCCCATGTGTTTCTTATTCATCTACTTCAAAGTCTACTCTTATTCTAGTAAAATAACAAGTTCTTTACTTTTCTATTTAATATAGGAGCAACTGATAAAGTGAAGGCTTTTACGGGCAGTTGTTCCCCCACCTAACTTATTTGCTTTCGTTGAATTTTGAGGTGGGGATCTTACTGCCCGTTAATGCGGGATAAAGTGAAACTTTAATCAGTGGGGGTTTTGTTCATTCCATTAAAAACAGCTCAAATATGGAGCGAAACTGAATCTCAAGAAGATGTATGCTATATTTAACTTATGGAAATTTGAAAGGATGTTTTTAATATGTCAAAAAGCGTTGTAATCGCTGAAAAACCTTCCGTTGCACGAGATATTGCTCGTGTACTGAAGTGTGATAAAAAAGGAAACGGCTATCTTGAGGGTAGTAAATATATTGTAACTTGGGCTTTAGGTCATCTCGTTACATTAGCAGATCCAGAAAGCTATGATGTGAAATATAAACAGTGGAATTTAGAAGATTTACCGATGCTACCGGAGCGTTTGAAATTAACGGTTATTAAACAAACTGGTAAACAATTTAATGCTGTAAAAAGTCAGCTACTTAGAAAAGATGTAAATGAAATTATTGTAGCAACAGACGCTGGACGTGAAGGGGAATTAGTCGCACGCTGGATTATCGATAAAGTTAAGCTAAATAAACCAATCAAACGTTTATGGATTTCTTCTGTAACCGATAAAGCAATTAAAGATGGTTTTGCAAATTTAAAACCAGGTAAAGCCTATGACAATTTATACGCTTCAGCAGTTGCACGTTCAGAAGCTGACTGGTATATCGGTCTTAATGCAACTCGCGCTTTAACAACTCGCTTTAATGCCCAGTTAAATTGCGGCCGTGTGCAAACTCCTACTGTTGCTATGATCGCTAGTCGTGAGGATGAAATAAAGAACTTCAAAGCACAAACTTACTACGGCATCGAAGCTCAAACAATGGAGAAACTCAAACTTACTTGGCAAGATACAAATGGCAATAGCCGTAGTTTTAATAAAGAAAAAATTGATGGTATTGTAAAAAGTTTAGATAAACAAAATACTACTGTTGTGGAAATTGATAAGAAACAGAAGAAATCATTCTCTCCTGGTCTTTACGATTTAACTGAATTGCAACGTGATGCAAATAAAAAGTTCGGTTACTCTGCCAAAGAAACATTAAATATTATGCAGAAATTGTATGAACAGCATAAAGTGCTAACGTACCCTCGTACAGATTCACGCTACATTTCATCTGATATCGTTGGAACACTTCCAGAACGTCTAAAAGCATGTGGTGTTGGAGAATACCGTCCCTTCGCACATAAAGTATTACAAAAGCCTATCAAACCTAACAAATCATTTGTTGATGATAGTAAAGTAAGCGATCATCATGCGATTATTCCAACAGAAGGATACGTTAACTTCTCAGCATTCACAGATAAAGAACGCAAAATTTATGATTTAGTTGTAAAACGTTTCTTAGCTGTTTTATTCCCAGCATTCGAATACGAGCAACTAACATTACGTACTAAAGTTGGTAGTGAAACGTTCATTGCACGCGGAAAAACAATTTTACATGCTGGTTGGAAGGAAGTATACGAAAATCGATTTGAAGACGATGATGTAACTGATGACGTAAAGGAGCAGCTTCTACCTCGCATTGAAAAGGGCGATACATTAACTGTAAAGTTAATTATGCAAACATCAGGTCAAACGAAAGCACCTGCACGCTTTAATGAAGCAACTTTACTTTCAGCAATGGAGAATCCTACAAAATATATGGATACTCAAAATAAACAACTTGCTGATACGTTAAAGTCAACTGGTGGATTAGGTACTGTAGCGACACGTGCAGATATTATCGACAAACTTTTCAACTCTTTCTTAATTGAAAAACGTGGTAAAGATATTCACATTACATCAAAAGGTCGTCAATTACTTGATTTAGTACCAGAAGAATTAAAATCACCTACACTAACTGGTGAGTGGGAACAAAAACTTGAGGCAATTGCAAAAGGAAAACTCAAGAAAGAAGTATTCATTTCGGAAATGAAGAACTATACGAAAGAAATTGTTTCTGAAATTAAATCGAGTGATAAAAAATATAAACATGACAACATTTCAACGAAGTCTTGTCCAGACTGCGGCAAACCAATGCTAGAAGTAAACGGCAAAAAGGGAAAAATGCTCGTATGCCAAGATCGTGAATGTGGTCATCGTAAAAATGTATCTCGTACAACAAACGCTCGCTGTCCGCAATGTAAGAAGAAATTAGAATTACGTGGTGAAGGTGCAGGTCAAATCTTTGCATGTAAATGTGGCTATCGCGAGAAATTATCAACATTCCAAGAGCGACGTAAAAAAGAATCTGGAAACAAAGCTGATAAACGTGACGTTCAAAAATATATGAAACAACAGAAAAAAGAAGAAGAACCATTAAACAACCCGTTCGCAGACGCATTAAAAAAATTAAAGTTCGATTAAACAAAAAGGTTCCTACCGCTCTCGGTAGGAACCTTTTTCTTAATGAATAATTTTACTTCCTTTTGCATTCTCAACAAATTTTTCACTTGATTTGTTAATTGGTGTTTTCAGTAATAACGCAGCAACGATCATAACTACTACGAAAACACTTAACACAAGTAAGTCTCTTATTACGATATCCCAAAGCATTCCGCCAACCGTTTCACGAATTGCACTAATTGCGTATGTGAACGGTAAGAACGGATAAATTGCTTGGAAGAATTTCGGTGTCATTTGAATTGGGAATGTTCCGCCCGACCCTGCTACTTGCAATACAAGTAAAATGATCGCCATCGATTTCCCAACGTTTCCGAAAATAGAAACGAGTGAGTATACGATACAAACGAAGACTCCACCAATAAATAAACTAAATAATACAAACCAGAACTTATCGACTACGTACGTACCGAGTAAGAATATATCTCCCATCGATACGATAAACGCTTGTGAAAGACCTATCGTTAAGAATGTTAATAAACGTCCGAAGTAAATTTCATGGCTCTTATAATTCGCGCCCTCTTCATGCACTTCTACCGTTAATAATGAAACCATTAATAATGCGCCTACCCATAGTGCAAGCACTGTATAGAATGGTGACATCGCTGAACCGTAGTTCGGCATCGCAAATAATTTATTCTCTTTTAAATTTACTGGATTCGCAAAGTAATCACTTTGCTTTTCAACATCGTTTTTCAATAAGCGTATGATGTCTTTTATATCTTCTTCAGATTCAAAATCACGAATTTTATTTGCTAAGTCTTTAATCTTTTTCTCAGTCTCCGGCATTTCAGCTTTAATGTCTACTAATTTCTTTCTACCGTCTACTAAGCCTTTTGATGAATCTTCTAGTAATTTTTTAACATCTGGAAGCTTTTTGTCTGCATCATTTAAAATTTGAGTTGTATTTTTCGACATCTCTTTTGTACGAGCAATTGCTGTATTGAAATTAGGTACAATTTCTGAATCATACGTCGATAATACATCTGTTAATTGAGCTGATCCGCCCTTCGCAGCATTGTTAATACTTTCAATTACATCTTTTGTAGGTTTCTGGCCATTGTTAAGAAGTGTAATTCCCTTATTCGTTGCCTCTACACCTTTTTGTAAGCTGCTTTTCGCTTTGTTTAATTTTGCGATTCCATTATTAAGGTTTTTATCACTATTTACATCCGCTAAAACCTTATTTGTACTTTCTAGAACTGGAATCATATCATCAATTAAACCGATTCCAGATTGGAATTGACCATTTAAGCTATTTAAAGCTACTTTCGTTGAATCTAAACCGTTAATACCTCTATTTTGTACATCTTCTTTTGCTTTCTGTAAATCTGCTTTTGCACCCTCAATACCATTTTTTACTTTATCGTAATCTGCTTTTGCATTATCATATACTGCATTTGCATCAACTTTGGCTTGATCGACTGTGCTAACTGCTTTTTTATAATCTGCTACAAACGTTTCATTATAATCTTTTTCAGCTTGATCAATTAATCCATTTGCTGCATCTAATTTTTGATTCGCTACATCTGTTACATCTTTCTTTACTTCTTGTCCTTTGCCAATAACATTTACAATATCTTTAATACCGTTATTTGCATTTTCCATACCTTTTTTAACATTAGTTAAGTGATTCACTCGCCCTTGGAAAAAGCTTTGACCAAAATCAGTAGTCGCCGATTTTTGAAGTTCAGTAAAGAAATTAATAAGATATGAAATACCATCTGTACCAGTTTGTAATCGTTCTGATACCGCATTTAAATCTTTCTTTGCTTGTTCTGGATCAAACTGACCATTTTGCAATCCATTTAAAACACTTTTCCCATAAGCTGTTCCTGCACGTGATGAACTTAAAACATTATTTACTGTTTGATTAATATTTTGCGCTATACTCTTATAACCATCACTATTCAACTTAGAAAGATCTGGTCTCGCTGGGAATTCAGGTAATCCATTCATTCCAGACAAGTCAGGAATATTTAGTTCTACACCTGGATTCATTAAAAAGTCAGTAAATGCAGCTGCACTATCCATAACGCCTTTTGCTGCCACTAAATCATTTCTTATCGTCCCTGGAGCATTTTTTAATGTTTGATCTTGTCTTGCAAAGAACTTATCTAAATTCGCCAATGCTTCCTGCCCATCATTTATTACACTCTCTACAACAGGTAAATCTTTTTGCGCTACTTTCACAACATCTTCTGCTCGAGTTGCATCATCTAATGCCTTATCCATGAGTGTATTCATTTCTGGGAACTGCGCTTCTAACTTAAATACAAGATCTTTTACTTTTTCGATACTTGGTAAATTTGTTTCTAAATCGATTCCAAGGTCATTGAAAATTTTAAAAATCTCACCGTTTGCTGTTTTTACAAAGTTTTTACTAATTTCTTCTGTAATACCTGATGCACCTTTTGCTGTAATCTTCGGTGCAATCGCGTTTACTTTTTCATTCACATAGTAATCCAGTTCTGGTTTTTTAGGATTTTCATCCAGAACAGTTGCAATTTTTTCAGAGAAGTCTTTTGGAATCGTAATACTTGCATAATAATCCCCACGCTCAACTCCGTAAATTGCTTGTTTTTCATCTACAAATTTCCAGCCAAGATTTTTGTTTTTCTTAAGGGAGTCTACAATCTCTTTCCCGATATTAATATCTTTCCCTCTTAAATTAGAACCTGCATCTTGGTTAGAAACTGCAATGGGAACCTCTTTTGTATTTCCATACGGATCCCAAGAAGCTTTAATGTTAAACCATGCATATAACGATGGTAAAATCATTAATCCTAAAACAATAACAATTGCAGCCCAATGTTTGGCTACATTCCGTAAATCTGTCTTATAAATACGCCAAATCTGTTTCATAGAAGTTATCACCTAATTATATATTTTTCCTTCTTTAGAAAATGATACATGCATTTTGCAATTATATCACTTTCTACATCGTGTATTAACCAAAAACGTACTATTTTTTCCCATTAACTTTCACTTACTTTATTATATAACGAAGTGAGTCAAAGTATGAATACAAAATGACCAAATCGGTTTTACATTCAATAATAACAAATATATATGAAATGTCATAAAAAATACAAGTATTTTCTCTTGGAAATACTTGTATTCCTAAAAAAAATCCTCACAGCTTTTATTCTCTGTGAGGATTTCTTCTATTATATATCCAATTGAACCTCTACACCGAAATGATCTGAAATTACATTTCTGTTTGTACCATTAAAAATAACTTTTGAAGAATGAACTTTTTTACTTTGGTTACACAATATTAGATCGATTCGCAAATTATGTTTATTTTCATCCCAACCAGCAATCTCGCCTTGGACAGTCGTTCCTTCATCCTTCTCTATTGCTAATTCATATGTGTCATACAACCCTTTTTGCATCATATACTCATAACCTTCGCCTTCCAAGCGAGCATTGTTATTAAAATCCCCCATTAAGAAGGCGAGCTTATTGCTATCTACACGCTCCATCAAACGATCGACTTGACCTTCGAATGACTCTTCTTCATCATTCCACCAACCGAGATGGCAAGAGTAAAACGTTATATTCTTACCATTATAAGCAATTGTTGTACTTACAATTTTACGCGTTTTCCAATACGTTGTATCCTCGTTTTCTGAAATGAAGAACGTATCTTCTTTTATAATATTATGCTTCGTTATAATCGCTAATCCTTCTTCATACACGTCATAACCAATATGAGAGAAATCCCAAGTAATATTGTAATCTTTTACATGTAGCGCTTTTAACTCTTCTAATAGTAAAAGTCCAAAATTATCTTCTTTCTTGTTACCGCATACATTTTCAGCTTGTATGGACTGACTTACTTCTTGCAATGCGATGACATCGTACTCTTCTTCTTGAATTACTTTAGCAAGGTATTGTATCTTTTCTATTTGATTCTCTTCTTGCCAAGAATGACAGTTTAAAGTTAGCAATTTCATATTATTACGCACCTAACATATCTTGAATGTCTGACTTTAATACGTCAGCTTTCGGACCATATACCGCTTGTACACCTTTATCTTTTACAATAAGCCCTAAAGCACCATTTTGTTTCCACTGTGCTTCTGGTGCAACAACATCTAAGTCTTTTACTGTTACACGTAAGCGTGTCATACAAGCATCTACGTCAGCAATATTTTCTTTTCCACCTAATAAATCGATAACTTTTGTTGCTAATGAACCGTCTTGTACATTTCCTGTTCCTTCTGATGCCTCATCTTCATTATCAATATAGTTACCTGCACGCCCTGGTGTTGGTAAATTGAATTTTTTAATTAAGAAATTAAATAGTGTAAAGTTAAGACCGAAGAACACTAATGAAACAATAACAAAGTTGATTAAGTCTCTTGTTAAACCTGCGTTAACCATCATTGGTGTACGAGTAATTAACTCAATAAATCCAAATGCATGAACACGTAAGTTAATTAAATCAGCTAGCGCGAATGCAAGTCCTGTTGTAATAGCATATACAACATATAATACTGGAGCAATAAACATGAACATGAATTCAATTGGTTCTGTTACACCTGTTAAGAATACTGCTAATGCTGCTGATAAAAACATTGGTTTATATTTTGCACGCTTTTCTTTATCAACGTTACGGAACATCGCAAATGCAATCCCCATTAACGCTGCTGTTGAGCCGATAACTTGTCCAGCTTTGAAACGAGCTGGTACAACGTTATTTAATAAATCGTTATATGCCTTCGTATCTCCATTTGCTAATAAATTATTTAAATCTGTAATCCATGCAAGCCATAATGGATCTTGTCCTGCTACAACTTGTCCAACTTTTGAACCAGTTAGCATCGTATATGTTCCGCCTAGCTCTGTATAGTTCATCGGAATCGTTAACATATGGTGTAAACCAAATGGTAATAATAAACGCTCTAACGTTCCATATACAAACGGTGCAACAACTGGTGCACTATCTTTTGAAGCTGCAATCCAGCGACCAAATTCATTTAACCCACTTTGGATGAATGGCCATAGAAGTGATAATACAATCGCAGTAACTGTAGACCAAAGAATTACAACGAATGGTACAAATCGTTTTCCATTAAAGAATGCTAATGCCTGTGGCAGTTTATTATAGTTATAATATTTGTTATATAGATTAGCTCCTAAGAAACCTGTGATAATCCCCACGAAAACTCCCATGTTTAATGCTGGTGCACCAAGTACAGAAGTAAAGTAATCTTTTACAAGTAAATCTCCTGCTATTACTGAAGAAACTGTCGCTTTTGAATCCGCTAACATTTGAGCGTTTACGCCAAATATAGCTCCTGTAATTCGGTTTGTTAAGACGAATGCTAATAGTGCTGCAAATGCACCACCTGCACGATCCTTCGCCCAAGATCCCCCAATTGCTACTGCGAATAAAATGTGTAGATTTGTAATGATTGCCCAACCGATGTCTTCCATTACGCGAGCGATTGTGTGAACTGCGTTAATATCCCCAGCAGACATACCAATTAACTTACCGATGGAAATCATTAAACCAGCTGCTGGCATTACGGCTACAACAACTAATAACGCTTTCCCGAACTTTTGCCAAAAATCAAAAGACGTAATTTTCATCTGTTCTTCCTCCCCTTTATTTATAACAACATAATGATTTAAATTATAATTTCTGTTCCCTTTATGAAAACGATTCCTTATGTTACTTTATTTTTATCTTTACGCAACCGTTTTCATAAATCTATTTTAATAAAAGCGTTTTCACTTTGCAATAGAAATTTATTTTTTTTCATAAAAAAAGATGCTCAAAGAGCATCCTTTTTTATTATGAAATGCGATAAACCCTTGTTTCATAAGGTTTTAAAGCAATTGTTGTTACTTCTTCATGTTCCGCAACTTCATAGTTATTTAAAAGCAAACGTTTGCGTTCTAGTGCAAATGAACCCTCATTATACACAGCTTCCTCTTTTGAGATATTACTAATTACAATGACTTTTTCATCCTGTAATGTACGTGTATATGCATAAATTTGTGGGTCGTCTTCTAAAAGTAAATCGTACGTACCATAGTTCAGTACATCGTGCTCTTTTTTCAGGGCAATCATTTTCTTATAGAAATTGAAAATAGACTTTTCTTCATTTTTTTGCTTTTCAACATTAATTTCTTTGTAATTTGGATTCATGCTAAACCAAGGTGTACTTGTTGTGAAACCAGCATTCACCTCATCATTCCATTGCATAGGTGTACGTGAATTATCGCGGCAAGAAGCCCATATAATCTCCATCATATCTTGATGTGGTACGCCCTCTGCAATTTTCTCGCGATATAAATTTTTAATTGCTACATCATCGTAATCTTCAATATTTGGTAACTGAACATTTGTCATACCAATTTCTTGTCCTTGATAAATAAACGGTGTACCATGCATAAAGAAATACATCGCTCCTAGAGCTGCTGCACTTTCACGCCAATATTGTTTATCATCTCCCCATGTTGAAACGATACGTGGCTTATCGTGATTCTCAATATATAAAGCGTTCCATCCTTTATTTTCTAATCCTTTTTGCCATTTCGTTAATACTTTTTTCAATCCTACAACATCAAGGTCTTTCTTCTTCTCTGCATCCCATAAACTTAAATGTTCAAACTGGAATACCATATTGAACTTACCTTGCTCTTCTCCAACCCAAAGCTCAGCATCTTCAATCTTAACGCCATTTGCTTCACCAACAGTCATAATATCGTACTTAGAGAATGTACTTTCTTTTAGCTCTTCTAATAAAGGTTGAATACCTTTCACATTCATATGTTTATCAAAAGATGGCACATATTTTAACTCTTTTGGATTTGGCATATCCTTGAGGCCTTCTTCTTTTTTAATATGACTGATCGCATCAACGCGGAAACCATCAATACCTTTATCAAGCCACCAATTAACCGTATCATATAGTACTTCGCGAACTTCTTTATTCTCCCAGTTCAAATCTGGTTGTTTACGTGAGAATAAATGTAAATAATATTGTTCTGTTTCTTCATCATATTCCCATGCCGAACCATTAAAAATACTTTCCCAGTTGTTTGGCTCCGCACCATCTTTACCATCATGCCAAATATACCAATCACGCTTCGGATTATCTTTAGATGAACGTGATTCAATAAACCATGGATGTTCATCACTCGTATGATTAATAACTAAATCAATAATAAGCTTCATATCACGCTTATGAACTTCATCTAGTAAAGCATCAAAGTCTGCCATTGTACCAAACTCATCCATAATATCTTGATAATCACTAATATCATAACCATTATCATCATTAGGTGACTTATACATTGGACAAATCCAAATTACATCTATACCTAAATCTTTTAAATAATCCAGTTTTGCAATAATACCTTGTAAATCTCCAATACCATCACCATTTGAATCCATAAAGCTTCGTGGATAAATTTGATAAGCAACCGCTTCTTTCCACCATGTCTTATTCATAGTCCTTCTCTCCTTTTGCATCCCATCGGAAATTTTATGCAAACGTTTTCGTAACACTATCATAACAAAATATGAACAGTTTGCAACTGTTTTCATTGAACTCTATGTAGATTCTTTATTCTTATGCTTTATTTATTTCTCACAAAGGTAAATCTCATTCTTCACCTCTCCTTGTCCACGCGTATTACAGATATTTTTCATATATTAATAAAAAGCTCTGATTATTTTAGAAAGGAGTAATAAATTGAAGCAAACAAAATTAACAGGTCGTATCGTTGTTCCCACAGATCCTGACTACGACGTAGCCCGAATGAATTTAAATTTAAGTATTCCAAAACTCCCTTGTATTATTGTTTTTTGTCAAAATAACAAGGATGTCTGTAACGCCTTAAAATGGGCACGTGAACGTCATATACCATTTCGGTTAAGAAGCGGACGTCATAGCTATGAAAATTTTTCTCTTTTAAATAGAGGACTTATTATTGATGTGAGTGAAATGCATCGCATTACTGTTAATACAGATAAATTAACAGCAACAATTGAGGCTGGTGCAAATCTTGGCACTGTTTATAAAGAGCTTTGGAATTACGGTGTTACAATTCCTGCTGGTACAAGTGCAAGCGTCGGAATTGTTGGATTAGCACTTGGCGGTGGTATTGGTATGCTTTCGCGCTTATTTGGATTAACATGTGATCAACTAATGGAAGTGGAAATGGTACAAGCGTGTGGAAAATTTGGTGCAAAACTCATTCGTGCAAATGAACAAGAAAATTCTAACCTTTTTTGGGCATGCCGTGGTGGCGGTGGTGGAAACTTCGGAATTGTCACCTCCTTAACTTTTCGAGTCCACCCGATAAAAAATGTATCAATTTTCTCAATTACATGGGAATGGGAAGACTTTATTGCTGCATTTCAAGCGTGGCAAAACTGGGCACCTTATATAGATGAACGTCTCACTTCATCGATCGAATTATTCGCCAAGCAACAAAATAAAATCGAAGCACAAGGCGAGTTTGTCGGTTCTCCCTCTGAACTCCATTCCCTATTATCCCCTCTTCTTGAAACTGGTAGCCCCTCTCTCTTTATAGAAGAAGTTCCTTATATAAAGGCTGTTGAATTTTTTAATGGCGGTAACATCCCTGAAAATTTCAAGCGCTCTGGTTCCTATGTCTATAAACCTATTCCCCTTAAAGGCATTCAACTCATGCAATACTTTCTTTCTCATGCCCCAAATAAAGATGCTAGTATTTGGCATCAATCGCTCATAGGTGCTGTTGAAAATATTCAGCCGAATGAAACGGCTTATTTTCATCGTAAAGCAATTATTGCTCAAGAATACATTACCTCTTGGAAATACGATGATGAAGAAAATCGAAATATACGCTGGGTTAAAGATTTACGAGAAAGCTTAGATCCTTATACACTAGGTGACTATGTGAACTGGCCCGATATCGACATTAAAAATTGGCAAACTAGTTATTATGGCTCTAACTTTCACAGATTGCGTAAGGTGAAAACCATGTATGATCCTTGTGATGTTTTTCATTTCCAACAAAGTATTCCTCCTTTTCATACATGAAACAAGGGGATAACATAAAAAAATCATCCAATATGCCGTTACCTCACAGTATGTTGGATGATTCAAGTTGATTTTCTATATCGTTTCAAATTCTTGCTCCTACTCATAAACTTTTACTTACAGATTAATTGTATTTCGTATCATTTTCATGCAATGAATGTAATTTAATATTTGGTACTTTATCTTTTTCAATACCTCTATTATAAGAAACAGGAACTTGAAATTCGAATTGCTTTGTCTCATGTTTTTGTAAATAGACTGGTTTCGGTACTGGATAACCTTTTGAATTCTCATTTGCATTATCATATAAAACAACTTTTAATGCTTGTGAATGATTACGATAATTTTTTAAAGTAACAATGCACTTTGGTTCGATACCCTCTCCATTTTTCTCCATCCTACACTGGCTATCTTCTTTTTTATATTCTATTGCTTCTACCCCTGTTTTTCCTGCGTAGTACCATGTTTTATTCAATGTTTGGATGATGTTATTTAAAATAAACGGCATCATTAAAATCAATATACTAATGCCTACTACTTTTATCTTATTCATTTTTCTAAATGTACTAGACTCCTTTTTTCCTAGCCATTTTAAAAATAATATAAATGCAATTACATGTAGTGTGAAAGAAACAATCAATATATTTGAGACTTTATAATCCATATAAACATACGTATGTATCGGAACCTTATAGACATTGAATAATTTTTCCCCAATTAATTCATTATCATTTGGAATTTTTAATAATAACAAAACCCCTATACTGTAACAAATAGCTACTAATCGATCATACTCAATACGAATCATTCTTTCTCCCCTTCACTTTGTTTTTTATTATCGATTTTAGCTATTATTACCATACTATACAATCTTTTTATAGAGGATAACGTAAAAAAGTTCCTTATAAATATATAAAGAACCTTATTAATATACATTATGAATTAAAAAATCAATATACCATTTTCACATAGAGATTTCTTCAAAATATGTTGGATCATGTATTGTAATTTTTTTATCTAAAATTGTAACAATGCTATCATTTTTTAATTGTTTTAATACGCTGCTAACTGTCTCTCGAGATGTTCCAGATATTTTGGATATTTCAATTGTTGTAAGCGGACATGAAATTACAATCTTTTCCCCACTCTGTTCTCCTAAATCCTGCATTAAATAATTTAACGTTTGGATAACACGATCTTGTGCATTAGGAATTGTAATATTTTGCACTCGATTTTCGTTCAATTTTAATATAGATGATAATTGCTGAACAACGTACATCAATTGCGTTCTGCTGGATTTTACCATATCTTCAAAAATTACCGTTGGAATATAATATACTTCCACATCCGTCATTGCTTCTGCTGTATAGTTATATCCTCTGTCTGTAAACATACCACCATAAGGAAAAATAGAATACCGCTTTACATAGTCATCGTATAATAAGTTCCCATTTTGATTAACCCGCTCTAACTTTACAAAACCATCTAACATGAAGTAGATTCTTTCCCTTGAATCTCCTTCTAAAAATAAAAATTGACCTTTTTTATAAGTTCGCCAATAAACAAACTCTGTTAAGCCTTTCAATTTTTTTTCTGTTAAATGAGCAAATAATTCGAACTGCTTTAAGTCCTTAACTACGTTCCGTCTATTCATAAAATTCCCTCTCTCTTGCTGTATGTTGGAGCGAAAAATCAAGAAAGCGTATTCAATTTGAATTTTATCATAATTAACTTATATATTCAGATTTCATCATGAAAACTTTATGAACAATGAGTACAAAAAATATTAATAAATAAAAAGAATGAAGTTATTAACCTCATTCTTTTTTTACTACTAAGTAGCGTACATAATAATTTAAACATACATGCATACATTCTGTTTTGAAATAATAGTACCAGCTTTTTCTTCTAGTGCTTCATATACTTTTTCTAAAGACGTAATAATTGTTTTTCTTTTTGGATTTGTATTAACAAAATTAATCGCAGCTTCAATTTTTGGAAGCATGCTTCCCGCAGCAAATTGTTTTTCTTCCATATATTCTTCTAGTTGATTCACTGTGACATGCTCTAATTTTTTTTGATTCGGTTGATTATAATTTACATACACATGATCAACTGCAGTTAAAATAACGAGCGTATCGGCATCTACTAATTCTGCTAATTTCTGCGCAGCGAAATCTTTATCGATAACCGCTTCAGTTCCTTTTAACCCTTCTTCGGAATCAATTACTGGAATTCCCCCTCCGCCAACAGCTATCACTATGTTTCCATCTTCGACCAAAGAATTAATAACTTTATGTTCATGAATACTTACAGGCTTCGGTGATGGAACAACACGTCTCCATCCTCTACCAGCATCTTCTTTAAACACTGCTTTTGTTTCATCCATTAATCTTCTGGCCTCTTCTTCTGTATAAAAAGGACCAATTGGTTTAGTTGGATTTTTAAATGCCTCATCTTTTTTATCCACAACAACGCGTGTTATAACCGTTGCTACATCTTTTTGTATATTCCGTTTTTTCAATGCCTTTTCAATCGCATTTTCCATCCAATATCCAATCATCCCTTGGCTCATTGCCCCACAAGTATCTAATGGCATTGCAGGTGTCTTTTCCGTTTCTGCAGCTTTTTGCTGTAATAAAATATTCCCCACTTGTGGGCCATTTCCATGCGCAATTACTATATCCACATCATTTTCCATTATTTTCACAAGTTGTTCTGCCGTTTTTTCCAACGCTTCTTGCTGCGCTCCCGCAGTAGCTTCTCCAGACTGTATCGCATTTCCTCCTAGTGCCACTACAATTTTTCTTCGTGCCATATTCCAGCCCTCCAGTTGATTTCGCTTTCACAGCGCTTTATAAAGTAATACTGCCTGTAATTAATCCATAAATCGCAAAGAATGCTAAAGCACCAATTGCTACGGATGATGCTAATTCCACTCGAGTAAATATTTGCTTCGAACTCTTTTGCTTTTGAACATTGTAAAAAATAAAAATACCTGGCGCATATAAAGTCATTGTTAATAATAAATACTCTAAACCAGCTGCATAAACTAACCACACGCCATAAATACTTGCTATCAAACCAATTATTATATTTTTATTTCGATCTACTTCTTCAGATTTTAAGCTATGCTTCAGTTGATAAAATGCTGAAAAAGCATATGGGATTAAAATGGCTGAAGATGCTAAAGAGAATGCAAAGTTATACGCCTGATCAGAAACGACGAATGTTAACAAGAATATTTGAATTAAACCATTTGTTATCCATAATGAATTTACTGGAGCCTTATTTTTATTTTCTTTTGCGAACCATTTTGGAAATACTCCATCTTTAGCCGCTAAATATGGAATTTCAGAAGCGAGCAAAGTCCAACCTAACCAAGCACCTAATACAGAGATAACCAAACCTAAATTAATAAAAATAGCACCCCATTTTCCAACAACACTTTCAAATAAATAAGCCATAGCCGGATTTTTCAAACCAGCAATATCTGCTTGCTGCATAAGTCCAAGAGACAATAATGTGATTAAAATGTAAATGATAAGTGTACCAATTAAGCCAATAACCGTTGCTTTCCCTACATCACTTCTATTTTTTGCTCGACTGGATAAAACAACAGCCCCTTCTACCCCAATAAATACCCATAGAGTTACAAGCATTGTACTTTTAACTTGGCTGCCAACTGCTCCCCATGAAAAAGAACCAGTTTGCCCCCAAAATCCATCTAAGAACGTATCAATATGAAACGCAAAGATTCCTATGACAATAAATACAAATACAGGTACTAATTTTGCGATTGTAGTTACTAAATTCACAAGTGCTGCTGATTGAACTCCACGTAAAATTAACATGTGAACACACCACAATAATACGCTTGCACCAATAATGGATTCTACATTTTGACCGCCTTCAAAGATCGGGAAGAAATATCCTAATGAAGAAAATAATAATGTACCGTAAGCTACATTCCCAAGCCAAGCAGATAGCCAGTATCCCCACGCACTATTAAATCCCATAAAATTACCAAACCCTGCTTTTGCATAGCTAAAAATACCACCATCTAAATCTGGCCGTTTTACAGTTAGATTTTGAAAAGATAATCCAAGTGCAATCATCCCAATTCCTGTTATAACCCAGCCAATAATAATGGCTCCAGCTCCAGCACCTTTTGCCATATCACTCGCTAAATTAAAGGCTCCACCGCCAATCATAGACCCAACTACAAGAGCCGTTAGTGTAAACAACCCTAATTTCTTATCTTCACCCATTCCACTCACCTCTCTTTAATTGCAATAACAATACAAAAGCAATAGTGAATGATAGTGTCTAAAGGAGGAGAAAGAAGAAAGGAAGACTCCCTTTCTTCTTTACTCCATGTTTCCTAAAGTAGCTGCCATAACCGCTTTAATTGTATGCATTCTATTTTCAGCTTGATCAAATACTTTTGAATGTTTACTGCGGAATACTTCGTCAGTTACCTCCATTTCTTTCAACCCATATTTCTCATAAACTTCTTCGCCATACATCGTTTCAACATCATGAAATGCAGGTAAACAATGTAAGAAAATCACGTTTTCATTCCCTGTTTCTTTAATCATTTTCATATTTACTTGATAAGGTTTCAATAACTCGACACGTTCAGCAAATTTTTCTTCTTCCCCCATAGACACCCATACATCTGTATAAATTACATCTGCATTCGCAACAGCTTCTTCCACATTACTTGTTATCATTACCTGTTCATTATATTTTTTTGCTAAATCAATTACTTCTTGTGCAGGCCATAAAGATTCCGGTGTACAAATACGTACATCCATTCCAACGATTGCTCCACCAACTAGTAAGCTATTAGCAACATTATTTCGTCCATCTCCAACGTAAACGAGCTTCACATTTTTCAATTTCCCTACATGTTCTCTAATTGTTAATAAATCTGCTAGTGTTTGTGTTGGATGCCACATGTCTGTTAATCCATTCCAAACTGGCACACCAGAATTTTGTGCTAAAGATTCTACAGTCTCATGATTAAATCCACGAAACTCAATTCCGTCAAACATACGCCCTAACACTTTTGCTGTATCCTCTACGGATTCTTTTTTCCCAAGCTGAATATCACCTTTCCCTAAATATTCAGGATTCGCCCCTAAATCTGTACATGCTACCGTAAATGCACAGCGCGTACGAGTGGAGGTTTTTTCAAATAAGAGCGCTACATTCTTATCTTCTAAATAATGATGCGGGATACCATTTTTCTTTTTCTCTTTTAATTCTGCTGCTAAATCTAGAAAATATAACAATTCTTCTTGTGTAAAATCTTTTTCTGCTAGAAAGCTTCTTCCTTTTAAATTTGGTCTAGTCATTAACATGCTTCATCCCTACTTTCTCCGTTATTTATACTAAATATCTTTACGAACAATTGGCATACTCATGCAACGTGGACCCCCACGACCACGAGATAATTCTGAACTTAGCACCTCAATCACTTCTATACCGTGTTCCCGTAATAACGTATTGGATACATAGTTGCGATCATATGTAACAACTACACCTGGTGCGATTGCTAATGTGTTCGAGCCATCATTCCATTGTTCACGAGCAGAAGCAATTACATCTCCTCCTCCACATGGAATAAGAACTAATTCACTTAAGCCTAATACCTCTTTTAATGCTTCCATTAAAGAAGTACGATGTGTAATTTTAAGAGTTTCCTCATCTGATCCTTTTTCTAAAATATAAATATTCATATTCCCTTTTGGCCCTTGAATGGCTGGGTGAATTGTAAACTTGTCATAATCAACCATTGTAAATACTGTATCTAAATGCATAAATGCTCGGCATTTTGGAATTTCTATTGCTAACACTTTCTTAATTTTATTTTGTCGGCTAAAGAGATTTTTAGCTAAACGTTCAATTGCTTTAGCTGAAGTACGAGCAGATACTCCAATTGCAATTGTTTCTTCATTTAAAATTAGCTCGTCGCCACCTTCAATTGGAAATTTATAATCACGATCTAACCAGATTGGTACATTATGTTTTGCAAATCTTGGATGATATTTAATGATGTACTCCATGAATAATGATTCACGTCTACGCGCTGGTTCTCTCATCTTATTTATCGTTAAGCCATCGCCCACGCTAGCTGCTGGATCACGAGTAAAATATAAATTAGGCATTGGATCTAAGTAAAACGGATAATGATCTTCCATTAATTCATATAAATGTGTCTTCTTACTTGTTTCAATTTCGCTTTTCCGTACACCGCCCATAATTTTTTGAATTAATTCTTCATTTGAAAAGGAAAGTAAATATTCTTTTAAAGTTTGATGTGCAACATTTACGTCGGCCTGTCCTTCTTTTAAAATACGATCAACAAATTCTTCTCGAAGTTTTTTGTCTACTAACGCCTCAGCGGCTAGTTTTTCTAAATAAAGAACTTCAACACCCCGATTGCGTAACGTTTGTGCAAAATAATCATGCTCTTTTTGAATAATTGGTAAGTATGGAATATCGTCAAATAATAATTGCTGCAAATAATCTGGCGTCAAGTTTTCCACTTCTTTACCAGGTCGTTTTAATAAAACCGTTTGTAATTCCCCAATTTCTGAAGTAACATGTATCGGATGTTTCATTTGTTGTACCTCCTTTTAAATATGTTTGATGTCTTACAAGTACATAATAAATGCTCTGCACTTTCATCTTTGTGAAATCATCCACATTATCATTGTGAAATATTAAACAAGTTATTTTTTTAAAATCATACGAATTTGTATTTTTATAACAAACTCTCTCGCTTTTTCAATAAAAAACACATATATTACGCATATATGTTGAATATTTAACTTCCGTATTTAAACAAAAATCCTGTTTTTAATAAAATTAAAAACAGGATTTTTGCATCTAAATAATTAAATTTAACCTTTCTTCTATAATCTCCCTATCTGATTTCGACTGTGAAATTATAAGGCATGTATCATTTCCACATATACATCCTATTTTTTCTTTCCAATCTAATTCATCAAATAAAACACCAATAACATGTGCATTACCAGGTAATGTTTTAATAACCATTAATTGATCTACACAATCAATTTTTACAACAACCTCTCGTAATTTTTTCTTTAACTTTATATCAGTTTGTAAATGCTCTTCTGAGAAAACTTTATATATCATTAATCCTTCTTGAGAAGGTACCTTCGTTAAGTTTAACTCACGAATATCGCGAGAAACCGTAGCTTGTGTTACTAATACATCTTTTTTTGCTAACAATTCTACTAATCTTTCTTGCTTATCTATTTCATACTCCTTTACAAATTGTTTAATTAACCGTTGTCTTTTTTCTTTTCTCATAAAAGACACCCCTTTTAATATTATAGCTCGCTATAATTTTCATCCGAAAGGGAGAGAAAAGAATGTTGCGGAAACGTTCATAGTTTAACTGTAAATATTAAATCAAACTAAATAAAAAAGAGAAGAACAGCATTCTGTTCTTCCTTTTACATTGAAAATCGTTCAATTGTTTGTTTCAAATCGGTTGCTTGCTTCTCTAAATCCTTTAATAATTGATCGATTACTATCATATTTTTAGACTGTTGTAGCGTCACACGCGCCACTTCTTGTGAACCAGCTGAAGTTTCTTCAGCAATTGCTGCTACAGCTTTTGTTTGTGCTCCTGTTTGATGAATGTGGCTCACTTGTTCATTCATATAACTACTAATTTGCTGAGTTGCATCGGCTACTTCCATAACACTTGATGACATTTCTTTTAAAATTAATTCCGTAGCTTCCCCACGCTTCGCCTCTTCTTTAGCTATTTTCACTTGTTCTGTCATTTTCATTGCAACTTGTTGTACTTCATCTTGCATATTCCGTAATAACTGCGATATGTTTCTTGCAGAATGATCACTTTCATCAGCAAGTTTCCGTACTTCTTCCGCAACAACCGCAAAGCCTCTTCCATGCTCTCCTGCGCGAGCTGCCTCAATAGAAGCATTTAGTGCTAATAAATTCGTTTGGCTAGCAATCGCACTCACAACAGACACAATATGTTCTACTTGTTTCATTCGTTCTTCTAACTTCTGTACATTTTGCATTGAATCTTCATTTTCTTTTGCCAATGTTTGAATACCGTGAATTAAAGACGTAAAGACACGAGTACTATGCCCTAAAGCTTGAACCATTTCTGAAGACAACGTATCAGACTGCTTCGCTTTTTCTTCTACTTCACTTGCAATAGACGTCGTTGTATCAACAGCAGAAACAATCGCTTGAATTGATGCCGCTGATTGCTCAGCGCCTGAAGAAATCTCTGCAAGTGTCTCAGATACACCCTGTGCTTGTTTCGTTGCTTCGCCTGTTTGTTTTCTAATCTGCTGTACTTGATTATTTGTATACGAAAATGTTGTATCAATATTTTTTACCATGCCCCTTAAGTTTCCTAACATCATATTAAATGCAACACTTAAAGATTTAATTTCATCATCTGTCTTCGGTAATGGAACATCTTCACGAATATCACCCTCAGCTGCTTTTCTTGCCGCCTCCTCTAACTTTCGAAGCGGTTTAATTAAAAATACAGCTGCTCCATATGCTAAAATTCCAGACCATACTACCCCTAATAGCATAACGATAATATTATATACAGTTTGACTTACATAACTTTGAAAATAATCGTATATCACGTAAATAAAAAATATACTTGTTGAATATGTAATGAAAGCTAAAACTGTAGTGAATAGCATAAGTTGTGTACGTAATCCAAAAGAAAATGTTTTCCTTTCTTTTTCCATCTTCTCTTTCCCCCTTTTTATAAGCAATATAAATACTACCTATATATTATTATCCATATTTTCATTATAGAAGGATATAGAGATTTTAAAAATTATTATTTCTTTGAATATCAAATTGCACGAAAAAAATAAAGGATTCTGACAATTTATGACTAATAACAGAAATAAGGGGCAACATTTGTAAAATATATTTTTAACTGGGGGTTTTGTATGATTCAAGTTCGAAATCTAGTAAAATCATTCGGTTCACTTGATGTGTTAAAAGGAATTGATTTAGAAGTAAAAGAAAAAGAAGTTGTTGTTTTAATTGGTGCCAGTGGTTCTGGTAAAAGTACATTACTTCGCTGTCTTAACTTTTTAGAAATGTACGATGAAGGCGAAATTCACTTACAAGGTGAGCGGATTGATCCAAAGCATTCAAATTTAAATAAAGTCCGTGAAAATGTCGGTATGGTTTTTCAGCACTTTAACCTCTTTCCTCATATGACCTCACTAGAAAACATCATAGAAGCACCTATTCACGTAAAAAAATTAGAGAAAGCAAATGCAAAAGATATTGGAAATCAACTTCTCCAAAAAGTCGGCCTTCAAGATAAAGCGGATGTAACTCCTCATCTTCTTTCAGGCGGTCAAAAACAGCGCATTGCCATTGCACGAGCTCTTGCAATGAGCCCTAAGATTATGCTATTTGATGAGCCTACCTCAGCTTTAGACCCTGAACTTGTTGGAGAAGTATTGCAAGTTATGAAAGAACTTGCTGAAGAAGGGATGACAATGGTTATTGTTACTCATGAAATGAATTTCGCAAGAGATGTAGCTGATCGCGTCATCTTTATGGACGATGGAAAGATTGTAGAAGATGCTCCGCCAGCACAATTCTTTTCAGCTCCATCACATGAACGGGCAAAACAATTTTTACGCAACGTTTTATAATGTAACTTCTGTTTCAAACGAAAAGGAATACATTCATACGGTGCACAACTAATCATCCAAATAAAATATTTCAACAACATACTTAAAACCATCCGTATGATCAATATATAGGAGGGGTTTTATGAAAAGAAAACTATTAACCATTGTTGCGAGCATTACACTATGTACATCCTTCATACTAGGAGCTTGTAGCAAAGAAAGCTCTACTACTTCATCAAATGGTGAAAAAGAATTTCGCTATGCGATGAGTGGATTATACAAACCTTTTAACTATAAAGAAAATGACGGCAAACTTGTCGGCTTTGATGTAGAAATCGGTGAAGCTCTTGCTAAAAAGATGAACATGAAGGCTACGCCAGTTACAAACCCATGGGAAACGCTAATTCAAGGTCTTCAAGCGAAGAAATATGATGTAATACTGGGTAGTATGGCAATTACAGAGGAGCGCTTAAAAGCTGTTAGTTTCTCAAATCCGTACTATCGCTCTGGCGCCCAAATTTTTGTGGCTAAAAAGAATACCGCTATCTCTTCTCCAGAAGATTTAAAGGGTAAGAAAATTGGTGTTGTAAAAGCTAGTACCTTTAAAAATCTTGTTGCAAAATATACAGATCAAATCACAGAATATGACAGTGATATTACTGCTCTTATGGATTTAGAGCCTGGGCGTGTTGACGCAGTAATTACGGATCAAATGGTTGGTCTACGTATGATAAAAGAAGGAAAATCGAATATAAAAGAAGCCGGAAAACCATTAAATCTTGATGAAATGGGAATTGCTATTCGCAAAGATGATAAAGAAATGGTTGAGAAAGTAAATAAAGCGTTAGATGAAATCATTAAAGATGGTACGTATGAAAAGATCAGTAAAAAATGGTTCGGGCGTAATATTCTTGGTGAAGAGGAAAAAACGAAGTAAGTAAGTTAGCCATTCAAAAGATTCATAAACAGTGCCCCACTGATTAAGTGTTCATTTTATGTGGGGCATTTCATTCTCTACTAAAATCTATACAATATGAGGTGAAACGCATGTTTGAAATTTTTATCTCTTCCTATCCCACACTCTTAAAAGCTACTATTGTCACATTACAATTAACATTAACTTCCCTAGTACTCGGTTCATTAATTGGATTATTATTCGCTTTCTTTCGAATTTCGAATAACAAAGTTTTAAATAGCATTGCTCATATCTATATTGCTATTATTCGTGGTACACCTTTAATTGTTCAAATCGCTATTCTCTATTTTGGGATTACATCCGTTGTTGTTTTTACCCCTTTTTGGGCAGGAGCAATCGCTTTAGCAATTCATAACGGTGCATATATTACGGAAATTTTCCGTGGATCTATTCAATCCGTTGACCGGGGACAATTAGAAGCAGCTCGCTCTTTAGGTATGCCTTACCCTTTAGCTATGCGCCGGATTATATTACCACAAGCATTTCGTCTGTCTCTTCCTCCTCTAGGAAACCAATTTATTATCGGATTAAAAGACTCTTCACTTGTCGCTTACGTAGGACTGTCCGAATTATGGGGATCTGGTTTATCAATTGCAGCAGGTAACTTCCAACAATTAGATACTTACATAATCGTTGGTGCATACTATCTCGTACTTGTTCTTCTATTTACTTATTTTGTTAATCTTTTAGAAAAACGATTACAACGAAAAGAAACTAACTCCTTCCAAGTCCATAAAAAGAACAAAAAGGAAGTTTCTTTATAAGAAAAAGCAAGCCTGAGATGGCTTGCTTTTTCACTGCAAAAATATATTAATTTTTACTGATTTACTTTTTTAATACTCTCGTCTTCCTCTATATGTTCCTCACGATATGAAATATTATGAGGATCTAGTCCATTTCCTAAAGAACCATAGAAATGCTCTCTATGCGGATCCACTAATTCACTTCCGTGATAATACACACGTGGTGTATTCCAAAGTGCTGCCAATGCTTTTGTCATCGGCATTTCGTGATAACGTTCCGGCCACATTTCTTTAATCTTCTCTTTTACTAACGGATAGTATTTAGAGCTCATAGCAGGAAACAGATGGTGTTCTGTATGATATGAGAAATTGAAATGTAAAACGTCTACCCAGCGCGGCACTGTTACTGACAAACAGTTTGCTAACGGATCATTTACTGGAACAATTGGATTTAAGCGGTGATTTGTTGCGATATATGCCATTACAATAAAGTTAGCAATCAACAACGGAATGACATATGCAAATAACCATTTTCCAGGTCCCATAATAAACAATAAACTAATCCAAACTGTCCAAGGCAAAAGAAGTTGAAGCCATACAGATTTTTGATTGGATGACTTGAACTCTTTTATAAAATGAAAGAACATTCGAGTCGAATGCAATGTAAATTGAATTGTTAGTGACAGAAAACTAAAGAATGAACGTACATGTAGAGGCATACGATATACCCAACTCAAAAACTTACTCTTCTTAAGTTTCTCAAGTGTCGGCCATGCATCCGGATCATTCTCTTCATGCTGTGTATGAACATGATGCGTTGCATTATGCCACTTTCTCCAAAGCTTTGGCCCTGTTGATAATGGCATAAATGCAATCGCGCCTAAGAAGTCACGAAGCCATGCCTTTCTTACAACAGTTCCATGTAAAATTTCATGCCCTAAAAATCCAAGTGAAGCAAAACATAATCCAAGAACAATCGCAATTCCTAGATTCGCCCACACATTCAATTCAAATACACCAATCGATATTAACCCCGCCAATGCCACAAGCAAATAAGCCAGTCCACCAAATAAACGAGTAGGCACTGGTTTAAATGCTTTTTTCGGCAAATGTGGTGATACACGTGCTGCATACCACCCAAACGTATGAAGCTCCTTCATCCTTTTGCCCCTTTCTTATGCCGCGCCTTGCGCAACTTACATATATCAATTCTTGCTTCCAGATTGATTTTACTAGATGATCCAAAAAGCATCTATTATAAGGAAAATATACTCACTCTATCGTCACTTATTTTTCGCTTTTATTATCAATGAAAAACATTTCTCTTTTTACTCTCTATCAACCTTTCCACATGATGAATCATAACAATAGAATTTCTATATTGTCAACAACTTTTATGACCTAGTAATAAAAGTTGGTTATACTTTTATAATCATACTTTATTTCACTAAAGAAAATGTATAGATTTCATAAGGATTTACCCACTATATATAGACATTTCCTTAAACGCCATAGATTCTATCTCATTCAATAACTCCCTATGTAATCAACAAACAGAATCACTTAAATTTAGTTTTATATAAATCCTACTTCTTCATAATGCCCCACCTAATTAATTATATTAAAATAATTTATAACCTCTTTTAATAAAAATAGACTACTTCTAAAACAACACACATGAATTTCATATAATATGGAAATATTAAAAGGAAAATTGTTCTAAAATCAGGAGGTTTCTGCAATGACAAGTGATACATTTCCACAACTGCCGCTATCTTATTGGATTGAATCTACTCAGTTTCCTACTTTCCCTCGTTTATCCGAAAATATAAAGACGAAAGTTGCTATTATCGGTGCTGGTATTACAGGTATTACTACTGCCTATTTACTTGCAAAAGAAGGCATCGATGTTGTTTTAATTGATTCTGGTCGTATTTTACACGGGACGACTGGACATACAACAGCGAAAGTAACAGCACAACATGATCTTATTTATGATGAATTAATAACTCATTTCGGTGTAGAAAAGGCCGGGCTTTACTATGAATCAAATAATCAGGCTCTACAATTCATAAATGAAACTGTTCAAACATATAAAATCGACTGTAATTTCTCAAATGAAGATTCATATTTATATACAACTACTGATAATGGATTAAGAAATTTATCGAAAGAATATGAAGCTTATCAAAAATTAAATATACCTTGTGACTACGTTCAATCTCTATCAATTCCTATTCCAGTACAATCTGCACTTGTCATGAAAAATCAAGCACAATTCCATCCCCTCCTTTATTTGAAAACACTTTTAGAAAAGTTTGTGGAGATGGGCGGCAAATTTTATGAACAAACAACAGCTATGGATGTCGAAAAAGGGGATTATCCACAAATAATTACAAAGGATGGCCATCATATCACTTGTGAATATGTCGTCTCTTGTTCACATTTTCCTTTTTATGATGCGAATAGCTTTTTCTTTACGAGAATGTATGCAGAACGCTCCTACGCTCTTGCAATAAAAGCAAAAACGGATTATCCAGGTGGCATGTATTTAAGTATTGATGATCCAAAACGCTCCTTACGCTATATAACAGATAATGGAGAAAAATTGATTTTGATTGGTGGGGAAAGTCATAAAACAGGACAAGGAATAAATACGATGCTTCATTATGAAGCACTCTACTCTTTTGCTGAAGCAACTTTTGGAGTAGATGAAGTTCCTTATAGATGGTCAGCACAAGATTTAATTACTCTAGACAAACTCCCTTATATCGGACATATTAACGAAAGGAATCCAAATATATTTGTTGCAACTGGATATCGCAAATGGGGAATGACAACTGGAACTGCTGCCGCTCACCTACTGAAGGACTCCATCCTAAAAGTCCACAGTCCCTATAAAGAACTATATGCACCATCACGCTTCCATGCAAATCCAGATATAAAAATGTTCCTCTCCCAGAACATTGATGTTGCGAAACATTTAATTGAAGGAAAGATTGAAACCGCATTACGTAAGCCAGAAGATCTCGAAGTTGGTGAAGGATCTGTCGTACATGTTAACGGTAAACGAGCAGGTGCTTATAAGGACAAAGAAGGTAAATTACATATCGTCGATACAACTTGTACACATCTCGGCTGTGAAGTTGAATGGAATAATGGTGATTGTACTTGGGATTGCCCTTGCCATGGTTCTCGTTTTTCAATTGAGGGAGACGTTCTTGAAGGTCCAGCAGATCAACCGTTAAAACGAGTTGATAATGAGTAAACAAATAAAGAAGTTCAACAGAATTACTGTTGAACTTCTTTATTTGTAATAAAACTTTTTCAGATAAATTTCGACACCAAGAAGGAAAATATTAACATTAAATAAAATAATATATTCATCTACAAATTAAAAGGGGTGAATATTATGCAACCTTCAGCTCCACCTCATCTAGAATCTACAGAAACTATCTTTTCAAGCTCTATTACAAAACTTGTTGTTTTTATTTGTTGGCTAGCCATTTTAGCTGATGGATATGATTTAGGTATTTACGGTGCCGTTCTACCAAAGCTCCTAGAAGACAAAAGCTGGGCGCTATCACCAGCGCATGCTGGTACAATTGCAAGCTATGCTTTATTTGGGATGTTTATTGGAGCTATTCTAGTTGGAACGATTACAGATCTAATTGGGCGTAAATGGACGCTTATATGCTGTTTAGCACTTTTTTCTATCACAATGGGTTTAGCGGCTATCGCTCCTTCTCCTGAGTTATTTGGATTGTCTCGATTTATAGGAGGAATCGGATTAGGCGGTGTTATCCCAACGGCTTCAGCACTTACTGTTGAATATTCCCCCCCAAAAAGGCAATCTTTTATTTATGCTCTTATGTTTACGGGCTATCCTTTAGGTATCGTGTTAGGTGCTATTTTGTCTATGTTTATGTTAGAAGATTTCGGATGGAGAATTATGTTTGGTATCGGAATAATTCCACTACTCCTTATTCCTTTCATTATTCGCTATTTACCTGAGTCCATTCAATTTTTATTATCACGTAATCGCCAAGAAGAAGTGAACCAAATTCTTAATCGTTTTCAAATTGAATTTCATGTAAAAAATAAAACTCATCAAGCCCCATCTACTATACAAAAGGAAAATGGATTTTTCACTTTATTCTCAAAAGAATACATAAAAGCAACGCTACTTTTTTGGATCACTTATATAATGGGAATGTTTCTAATATACGGTTTAAACACTTGGTTACCACAGATGATGCGTCAGGCGGGATATCCTCTTGGATCTAGTCTGTCATTCCTACTTATACTAAATATTACCGCAGCTATCGGCGCATTATTCGCTGGAGCAATTGCTGATCGTATAGGAGCAAAAATTGTTATTAGCATCTCTTATCTTATGGCAGCCATATGTATCGGACTATTAACAATTAAACCATCTGTTACAATCATTTATCTTTTAATTGGCCTTGCTGGTATTGGATCAGTCGGTATTACTCAAATATTAAATGCATATGTAACACAATACTTCCCATCACATATCCGAGCTACCTCCTTAGGCTGGGGACTGGGACTTGGCCGAGTTGGTGCAATTTCTGGCCCTATTCTCGTCGGTATTATTATGACAATGCAATATGACTTAGCATGGAATTTTTACTTATTCTCCTTTGCAGGTCTTATCGCAGCTATATCTGTTTTCTTCATTCCTACAAAATAAAAAGAGCACAAACTTTGAAGTGACCCCTAAAAGTTAGACA
>NZ_JXIS01000083.1:0-3604 GCF_000836715.1 Bacillus sp. L_1B0_5
CTGAGTGAATACATGAGTTAACTTTTTACAAAAGCCCTATTTTATACAAAATAAAAAAGCCTGCTTATGCACGCTTAATCTGTAATATTTAAATTAAAAAGCTCATTGCAATATGAAAAGTACTTCCACTTTGAACACCATTCACGAAAATCCCACCATCTTTTTTTACTGTAACTTCACAAAAGTTTGTATTCACTCCTCCAGTTATCATAATAGCTGGAACCGCAATGTCTTGAACGGGTCTACATCCAACTGGAAGTGTAGCAAATACTGTTGCGTTTTGCGCATTTCGAATAGAACCAATCACATTAACTTGTTCCCCACTTCTCTTGTACTTCAAAATTCTATCAGTAACATTCTCTACCCCAGTTGTAGGAAGGTTAATCCATCCTGTATCATTATCAGCGGTTGCTATCTTTTTACCTTTCAAGGTTGCTGATCCATCAGGACGAACTATTAAACCACTTTGAGAATCCCAAGGATTCGTACCGAACCCCATGTATAGATATTCTTCACCATTTTTAGCCCCTTTGAAACGTCCAAATCCACCACGATTAACGCTTCCGTCTGTGTCTTTATCCATGTAGTGTAACCCACGAGCAGAAGCACCTGTAGCCTCGTCAGGCTGAGCCATCATAAGCTGAGCATTCTGAGAGAATCGTGTAAGCCCTGTGAACGAGTCGTTACTCTTCTTCATGAGATTGGTATCTATATTTACGTTTAACCTCTTATTAGTGTTATCGTAGTGGAGAATATTCAAGTTGTTATTCTGACGGTCTTCAATCCAAAACGATCCGTTTGATCCAAACGCTAATGAGATCAAATCTTTTGTGCTATCCTTAGACGTAATACGCTTCAAAGCTAAACCTACATGAAGATTCAGGTCACCTGTCATGGTGTCTCCGCTTTTCTTAACAACATCTATAGCATTTAATTTCTGTTGTAACTCTTCCAACGTTTTCTTAATAATCTCAAACTCAGAAATATAGTTTTCGATTTTAATATTTCCTTCTTTCACATCACGTCTTAATGTAATACGAATATCTGGTGTACTCATTCGTTCTGTACTTTTTTCCATAACAAAATAAGCTGTCCAATCATCCGATGTGGAAACAGCTTGAGCTGTAAACGTATATGAAAACACACCATTCTTTGCATCAACTATTTGAGCATCATCTCGAATGAATACTCCTGTATGATTTGTTGCTTCATATTTAACCGCATATCCTGTTAAATCCACCTTCTCCCCTTTTTCTCTTACGTACACAGTAAGCTTCAATCCATTCTTGTCATTCTGCCGAGAACGAATTGTTTTTGTAAACACAGGATCTGCTAAATCTATCATAATTTCCTCATTTCGCATGACTACACCTCTTTCTAGCTACTCCTTTTTACATGTCTGGGCGGTCTTCTCTGACGTTTTACTCTGTTCCTATTCTTTATGTTTCCTTTAGGTTTTAACGGCTCTAATCCTTCCAATCTGGCATCCGTTTTCATCACATACTCTTGAAACGCGCTCGTCAATTGTGAAAGCATTCCGTATAAGCCTACACCATTTTCCTCTGCTTCTTTTGGAATAACTAAACCATAATGTGTAGGAATTGCATCTGTAGTAATCGTTGGCTCTCCTTCTTTACGATTCATACGCATCTCATACAGTTTTGGAATATCATTTTTCAAATTGTACTGTTTAATTTCCCATTCCATTACTTTTTCAAGTGCACTGAATGCAATAGGCCGGATATTGGTTTTATATGTTTCTTTTGAGGAAACTTTGAAATCTGAAGCGATTATCCCATGATAATACGATCCAAGAGCTGTCTTTATTTGAATATAACCATTTTCGTAACTCGAATTTCGTATCATCGCATTTGGAAGTACGATATCTGTATCTCCTCCAGATGACACTCCAATACTCGCAATCCAATTGTCATTACGATAAAAGCGAAACTGATCTTTGACTTTAAACCTCATATCACTTTGAGCATTTAGGACAATCGTTTTATCAGCATCAAGCATTGCATTCCCTGTTTGGGAAAAGTATAAAGAGGCTGCATTCAAGTATCCATTGCCCTCGAGTCCTTTTGTAATTCCGATTCCACCAGACTTAACGCTCGTATCCGAGAATTGGTACACCATAATAGCACCATTTGCTCCTGTGGAATCTGAATCTCCACCTAAAATAAGAGTAGGCTGTATTTCATTTCTACTATTTTTGTAATACCCTACAAACACCCTTGTTTTAGATGACTCATACAGGCGGATGAATTGCTTTGAAATATTTACATAGTTGACACTATCTGAAGTTCGTAATGTTGCACCTGTTATTTCTCCACCTTGCACAAGATTTCCACTCAACGTACCTGCAGTAATAAAATCAGCAACAATTCTGCCGTCACTTGTAATGGCAGTTCCATATGGGCCATTCACACCTGTGGAAGAATACCCTAATCCATTCAAGTTCCATTGCCAAACCTTTTTCGCACTCTTTTCATCTTTCGTATCCATAATTAAAATACGATCTGGATAAACACGAACATGTCCTCCGAACCCAGAATTAATAAGGCTTGTAGCATTTGCTTTTGCTGCATCCAAAATAGAGCCTGGCATATTGGATAACTCTTCTTGTACCAGATCAACCCTACCGGAAACGTCCGTAAAGGATTCTTTGAAGTTACCAATGGTTATATCCAGATACTCTTTTTTTATTGGATCATATTTATATGCAATTACCTTCGCCTTTATATCAATACCATCTTCTTGATGCTCAACCGTAACCGTATCTGCCACATAAACACTTTGTAAATGCTTATAATTCTTATACTCTTCCGTTTGTGATAACTCCTGAAACTTAACGTTATAATTTGCTTTAGGCTGATCAACCTTTTGAATAGCAAACATATCCTTAGCTGCCTGGCGTAATAACCTATATGCTTCTTCTAACGGAACTGCATCTTCATCGTCAGCATTTTCACCAATAGCTGCTTTAATATGTTTAAATTCAACCACTTTGATTTTAGGATGCGGATACTTATTTATAAGTGGGCTATCCACATACTTTTCAGGAAGAAATAACCCATCAAAACCTTGTGGCATGATTCTAGTTATGGGACTTTTCCAATCCACATTACCTTCATATCCTAATAAATCTTTCTTATGGCGAATCACTACTCCACGATCCATACCGCGATTTAGTAGCATCTTCACATCAAAATTATCTCGTTTTAATTCGCCGCCCCAACGATTAACAAATGAATTATCTTGACTAGAATCCAATAATGCTTCCACAGGATTTTTACGGACAATACGTGCACTGGCTATCTTTGGCACATCTGAATAAAACTGAAAAGGATGCTTGTATTGGCATCCTGCTGACATACGATTCATAGCTCCATTACCATTTGTTGTTTCGGCAAAAATGTCTTCAATTAGATTTTCTGTTAAGTCATAAAAAATGTGATAACATTGCGCTGTAATCTCACCCATACTGACCTTAGGAGCTGCCACTCGAAATAGTTGTTCACCATCCGGAGTTGGAACTTTAATTATACTCATTCCCTCTATTTCCAGACCATGCGGTGCAAACAATGGATAACTAAATGAA
>NZ_JXIS01000084.1:0-41040 GCF_000836715.1 Bacillus sp. L_1B0_5
AGGCTTCTAACCGCAAGGACTGCGGGGATAGCCTAATTAAGGAGGCCAATAGAACTTTTTAATTAGGAATCCCTCACTTCTAAATGAAGTGAAAGTGGGGGGAGTTCAAGGAATATGCAAATTACAAAGTGGTGATTTAACATATTTAATTCTAGGAGAACATGAAAATATGTCATCATGGTATCCAGCAGAATTATTTAAAAGATCAGATGCGCTATATCCTAGAACACAGACAAGTTAAAAGATATAACTATAGAATATATATGGGCATATAAAGAGTTAATTTTGGATGATATACATGCTCTTGCTTTAATAGCAAGAGAAAATAAAGATATGGAAAAATTTTTAAAGCGTAAAGATGAGGTTGATGAATTTGAGGAGTTGTAATAGTTAATGAATTGATTAACAGAGAAAACCCGTCAAATTTAGCTGTTTCTACGTTTTTTTGTACATAATATTCAAATAAATATCTTGTTTTTTGAAAAAGTTAAAGTATCATAAATTTATTCTCAATTGGGAAAGGATAAACAATCTAAAGAAAGGGTATATAATTTATTTGAAAAATATTACACCCAATCATTTCCAGTATGGCATAATTAAGAAAGTTATAGGATATATCCATATGGATATAGAGGTTTTAATAAAATCTCTTCAATCATAACAAACATGTGAAATATCCATTGCAATGTAAATGACAGATAAATTCTCAATTTGTGTAATGGTTCAAGGACTAATCAAAGAATAAAATGATTATAAGATCAAAATGTAAGAGAAAAAGAAGGAAATAAAGTATTTGCCCTTAGTAAAGAGACTTAGCAGTATAAATATCTGATGGAATAAAAATATAAGAACAAAACCTCATCTTTGATTGGTATAAACAGTTATTATAAAGTATGGGCTTAATAAAAAAGCAGGCAAGTTCATAAGGCAGATAGGGTGCACCTATGACTGCGCCCCTATGATTGACCTTTAACGATTATATTAAACAATTTTACTATCTCTATGCTGTGTAACTCAATCCTAAAAAAACTATTTTTTCATAAATTTTGACAATTTGTGTTGAATTTTTCTTAAAATTACATTATTATGAATTTATTCCATATATAAGGGGGTGGAAAAAATGAAAAGTATTCAAGATAAAATAGAAACATTAACTCCACGTTTAGATCATATGGTGCCAGATGAAAGAACGTCTGACGCAAAAAAATCTGAAGCTAACAAGTAATTTAAAAACAATTTGGTGTGAATTTAATCACACCAAATTGTTTTTATTACCTAATAGGAGGGAATAAAAGATGACTATTTCGGGTCTTATTGATATAAAGGTTCCTAAAGACACGTTTTTTGACTATAAGAATAATTTTATGATTAAAAATTGTAACGTAAATTTAAGTTCACTAGTACTTTTTTTAAAAATGAAAAAAGTAGAGGAATCTGAAATTGATATTTTTAATTCTATTAAAGGTGATAACATCGAGATAGGAGAGGATACATATTATTGGATACATAAGATTCCTACAAATATTTTGTATCATTTTCCATTAGAATCCCATGAAATAATTGTTCCAACTGAGAGAGAAAAAAAACTACTAGTTGATGCACTTAAGCATTTAAAAAATAATTTTTCTGAAGGCTATGCCATTGTTAAAGAATTTATTAAAGTTTTTATATGGGTGAAAATAAAAGATGAGTATAAAGGGAAGGATTCACAAATAACCTCTTCTTCATTCCCGATAATGCCATTTGCAATTTTTCTTTCTAATAAAGCGGAACACCATATTCCACCAAATAATATTTCTAAGAATAGTTCTTATCTTTTTTTAGCTGAAAATATATATCATGAAGCAATACATCAAGCTGTGAACATGAATATTCTATTGAATGATATTTTCATTGATACTTATGATAGTAAAACATCCCCAAAAATTGAAATTCCTTGGCGTAGTGAACATATGAAACGAAATCAATTTTGGGAAATAGATAGAACCTTCCATGCGACTGTAGTCTACAGTCAACTTATTAAATATCGTATATCTCAATTAAATAATGTGAATATTTCTGAAGAGGATAAATTATTTTTAGAAGAAGCCTCTTTAACAGGCATTGAGGCAGCAAAATATTTAAGTGAATCTTTATTAGAAAAAGAAGCTATCTTTACAGAACAAGGGGCAGCATTAATTAAAGAATTATTTGAAGATATAAGAAAATAATTGATATCTTATCTTCTTAGAAGGAGAGATTATCCATAAATACTAAAACTAATAAACTTGGAAGAAACTTCTATCTGCTTTGGAGTAGTTCTGTAATTAGTTCATTTGGCAATCAAATTACTATCATAGGGTTGCCCTTGATAGCCTTATATGTATTAAAGGCAAGCGTTTTTGAAATTAGTCTTATTACAACCTTTACTTTTTTGCCTAATTTTTTATTAGGCTTTCAAGCAGGTGCATACGTTGATAGATTGAGTAACAAAAAAGTAATGATAGTATCCCAAATGTTAAGTGCGATATTTTTAACAATTTTATCTTGTTTGATAATTTTTGAATATTTGAATTTATTTTCTTTGTATATTCTGGCTTTTTTATTGGGCTCTTGTAGTGTCTTTTTTTCATTGGCTTACTATTCTTATATGCCAATGATAGTTGATAAAAAAAATCTTCAAGATGGTAATTCTCGCTTAGAAATTACAAATGGGGCTATACAAATAGCTGGTCCTGGATTTGGCGGATTATTAATTCAAATGCTAACTATTCCTTTTGCTATCCTATTTGATGTTTTAAGTTTTATTATATCTCTTGTGTTAATATCTCTTATTCCAGAAAGAAAGGATATTAAAACAAATAGCACTATTAAGCAAAAAAAATCTATTTGGATTGATGTTATAGAAGGAATCAAATTTACTTTTAGTCATTCATTATTACGTCCGCTATTAATAAGTTATTTTTTAAGTGTTATTTTTATAGGGCTTTATCAGGCAATATCAGTAATTTATATGGTAAATATATTAGGCTTTACAGCTGCTACAATTGGGTTAATTTTAGGAATAGGTAATGTTGGATATATTTTAGGGGCATTAATTAGCAAAAAAGTTGCATCTATAATAGGGTTAGGTAAATCTATTATTTTTTCTTTAGGTCTTTATTCTGTGGGCTTTTTGATTATCGGATTTGCTCCTGAGAAAACTCCCTTTTATTTTGTTATTATAGGTCAGTTAGTCATTAGTATGGGGACTCCTATTTACAACGTTAATGCAATAAGTCTTAGACAAGCTCTTACCCCAAAACCTTTACTAGCTAGAGTTAGTTCTATGTGGAGAGTATTAGGAAGAGGATTTGTTCCTATAGGCGCTTTTGTTGGGGGAGGGTTAGCTAATTTTATGGGATTACGTGAAGTAATATTTATAGCTGCCATAGGAGGTTTTTTAGCATTACTACCTTCTGTTTTTTCAAAAGTCACAAAAGTTACAACTACAGATATTGATCTTTAAGATATCTAATTAAGGAGGATTATAATGACAAGTGTTAAAAATGATCAAGTAACTAATACGTATTTTTCGCG
Source organism: Bacillus sp. L_1B0_5 (assembly GCF_000836715.1). Taxonomy (NCBI): domain Bacteria; kingdom Bacillati; phylum Bacillota; class Bacilli; order Caryophanales; family Bacillaceae; genus Bacillus; species Bacillus sp. L_1B0_5. The sequence continues at coordinate 3,559 of NZ_JXIS01000084.1, forward strand.
AGAAGATTATAAACCTAATTTCACAGAAAACTATGAAGAAGTTTGTGTGCATCTAAAAGGGATCAGTCAAAAACTTTATGATTTATTACCTGATATTTCGTTATCTCCTGATGAACGATTAGAAAGATTGGCGCGTGTTATTCCAAAAAGTATTTTAATTAGCGAAAATCACAAAACAGCAAGAACTAAGTTAAACAAATTAAGAAATAGATTAGACGAATTGGTTCCTGATGAAAATCTGGATTACTATCAAAAAATAGATTATTTAGTAGGCATAGCTAATAATATGGTACCCGAGGATATAAAGTTATATAAAAAATTGGAGAAAATTGATGATTATAGACTTTCAGATATTGGACGTAATTAAAGGTAGAAAGTATTTTTGATCTAGTATGTGGAAATGATAAAGGTGTTTAATTTCAATATAAAAAATAATAATCTTACTACATACTGTATGTAGTAAGATTATTTAAAATCGTCTTCTATTGATCTTAAATATAAAGAGAGGCAGCTGAGATATGTGTATTAACTATATTAAATAAAACCATAGTTCTTATAGTTCTTTAAGTAAGGTATATGGTTTCTATTTAATTAGAATATTATTAAAAACCCTCACTACTCATCTTAATCTGAGTAGTGAGGGTTTTTAAGATTTTATGATGAATATCTTTCATTCGGCAGTATAAGAAATGAGTTTTTTAATTTGGCTAGGCCACTTTTTAATATCCAGACCATATTGGGATAGGAATGCAAAAATCCACCTTTCTAAGCCGAAAGCTAAACAACCAGTAGATACATAATTATTTCCCTTTTTTATTGAAAACGCTTGTCCAAATACATTACCGTGATAGTTGGAAGAGCTGACTGAAATTGTATTTTTGAGATAGGGGATTTTAAACTTCACTTCATATTTCATTTCCATATCTCTTTGGAAGAACGATTTCACTTGATAATCGTCTGTAAAGAAAGGATCATTTGCATTTTCAATCAACGCATCAATTTCCCATAGAGAAAGGAAATCTTTTAGTAGCTCAATTGATTTTGAACGCATTTTCTTTACAAATTCATCTTCACCTACAAAAATAATTTCTCTCATAGAAAAGTCAAGTAATCTACCAAAATCTGAGTGGTTGTTAGATTCATATCTGCTACATTTCCCCATAGATGTTACGACATAGCCTTCTCCTTGAACTTCAGTATTCTCTAAGGATTTATAACAGTGATAGCATACAGCAGGATTTTTAACTAAGCTGGTTGTTTTTACATCACTGGGTTGTATCATATCTTTGTGTAGACCATCGCTCTCTTGCACTTTACGGGTAAAAGAGTCAATTATGGAAAGGTCTTCTTTTAAGTGTTGAGTAAACAAGACATGATGAGGGAAAGATGTAAAGTGATTAGTTTTATTTAGTGTATCCATTGAAATGAGACTAGGATACTGCTCGTTTAATGCACCTAAAGGTTTAGCGATATTATCAATGATAAGTTGGTCTAGGAGCAGAAGTAAATCTGAAAAGGGAGGGCGAAAACTAAAAAGACCGTTACCATTATCTGTGATAATATTTTTCGCCAGTAGCTCGTCTAAGATGTTATTATTTAAAGGAGTTTCTACAGAAGTTTCATAATAAGTTTCGTTTTTAAATGGTAAGCTTCTGGTTCCAGATACTCTTTTTAAAATATCCAAAATTTGTGTTTTTAGGCTATCCTCTTCATTTATATTATGTTTAATAATAATTTCATTGTTGTTAAGAGAACAAGAGTTAACTTTTTTATTTATAAATCGTAATAGATATTGAAATTGCTGAAATTCCTCTTCAGTTTTTAAAGTATTTTCAATAATTAGTTGCTTCATGATAGGCTAACTCCCTTAGTTTTAATTTGGGTGAAATCTAAGATTTTTTTTACTGTATTGAAGTTATCTAGTGTTAATTCTTCATCTAATACCTCAATCTCAAATCTCATTTCTAAATCAACAATAAAGTGCATAAATAAAATAGAGTTTAAACCTAAAAAGAATAAATTCTCATTCTCATCAATATCATCAGAAATATTAATTTGATTTCTTAATAATTCAATAACAGATTCTCGCATCTATAATCACCTCTTATGTTAAAGTCATTCATTTCTTTTTTGTTTAGAATGCTTTGTACAATTTTTATACCGTGAAAACGGCCATCAGAAATCGTAACAGTATTAACGTCAGATCCACCAGCTACTACACCACAGCAGTAAACGCCTTTAACATTTGTTTCAAAGCTGTTTTTGTCAAATTTTGGAATATTATTTACTGAGTCAAAGTTTACCCCTAATGCTTTAAGAGGTTCGTAGTTTGGTTGGAATCCAATTAATCTTAATACAAAGTCATTTTCAATTTCTTTTACACCATCTAGGGTTTCGATTGTTACTTTTTTGGATGTAATTTCACGTACAGTTGAATTAAAATGGGCAGTGATTTTCCCTTCATCAATAGCTTTACGAACATTAGCCATCATCCATCTTTTCGGAGTGTAACTTAGATTACTACCACGATGTACTAATGTAACTTGTGCATTAACTTTTACTAGATCACAAATCGCCTCTAACCCTGAATGCCCCGTACCTACAACTATTACTTTTTGGTTTGCGTAATAATGAGCTTCTGTAAACATAGGTTTGACTTTATCTAACTCCTCTCCTGGAACATTAAATTTTCTAGGGTTATCCACAAATCCAGTAGCAAAGACTACATTTTTCGTTTCATATTCGCCTTTATTTGTAGAAACCTTAAAACCAGTTTGTTGTTTTGGATTTAACTTAGAGACATTAAGGACTTCTTCATATTGATGGACACTTAAACCGAAATATTCTGTTATCTTATAGTAATATTTCATCATATCATTTTTATCTGGGAGTCCATATGGTAAAGAGAAAGGGATAGAGTCTATTTCAAAATCTTCAATTTCACCAAAAAGTCGAACGTAAGTTGGGAATTTTGTAATATTGTTAACGATACAACCTTTTTCAATTACAATATAATCCAAATTATTTTTTTGGGCTTCTACTGCTGCAGCAAGACCACAAGGTCCAGCTCCAATTATAATTAGGTCTTTCATAATCGATGAACTCCTTTGAATAGGTTTTTGTAAAGCGGTAATAAATCAGTCTCCATTTTAATAATTTCTTGTAAGTGATTTAAAGAATTATCAATTAGTTTTTCTTTTTTTGTAAGGTGAGCTTTTAATAAATAATTTGCAACCATTTTCCATTTTATGTCTAAATCGTTAAAAGCTTGTTTTAATATAGGTTGAGAAAAGTGTCTATTAATAAAATGTGCATGTTGTTGTCTATACGTTCCCATGTGCTTTAATTTGGAAAAAATATTAATAACTTTAATGTAATCGTCCAAATAAGAATCTCTATTTTCAATATCTGAATATAAACTATTTATCCCAGCTATACCAGAAGATAAGGAAGTACCTAATGTCATATGAATAACGTTTTGTTGGAGAATTTCTGAAAGAACACTGTCATCAAAATGATGTTGAATCTTCCCTAATTTTCCTATGATCATAGGGTGTTCTTTGCAAAAAGAATCTCTCATTGATTTTTCAAGAATTGTTCGTTTAACTGTTGCAAAAGAAGGAGTAGTAAAAAAGTCTACAATATGATATTCATCTTTAATTTCGTCGTAACCTTGAATAAGTACATAGTGATTTTCGTGAAATTTCTGAAAACAAATATTGTCGTAGGGCATATCATATCTATCAATAAAGATCATAGGAAGTTCTAGTTTTGTTATCGAGTTAATAATATGTTCATGATAACTTGAAACTGAATCCTCAATGGGATTTAATTGGATATCGAAATATTTTTTAAGCAGAAAATTTCTTTCTTGGGGCGAATTAAAAAGACTTAAAGAAAAGAATATTAACGGATCTTTTCTGTAATTAAAACGCCAGAAAGCTCCTGTAATTTCATCAAAATTTTTTTTACCACTTGCTTTTAAAGCGGCCATACAGTATACGGTAATACAGTCTGCTAGTTGTTCGTCCATTTGTGCTACTGTTAAAGTGTCCATTTGATGCCTCCTTATTAAATAGCTTTTATAACAGAAATATTAAGGTCATAAAAGCTATTTAGATTTTATAATTAGAACCTATTTATGATTGTTATGATTCTTATTAGAGAACGTTAGATAAATTCATTAAATATTTAACATGTATTTCTTCTTTTTCTTTTAATTTAGGTAGACGATTTAAAATTTTTTCTGCAGAGTATTGTTTACGGACCACATTTCGAAGCGCTAAGTTAGCACAAATCCTATATTCTTGAGCTGTTTCGGCAAGTGCTTTTCTTAGCTCAGTTGTTTGACCATTAGTATCATATTTCTCTAGAAATTCAGAGAAAATATTACGAGAATTTCCAATTGCAAGAAAATCATCATGTAAATCATCAAATATTTTTTCTTTAATCTTTTCATCAGATTCTTTTGAAACAGACTCTAGAGTTGAATAGATATCTTTAAACACATCTAACCCTTGCGATGAAATAAAAGAATCATCAAATATTGTATATGGGACGGGTTTTCCAATCTCTTTATTTGACAAAAATGAATTTAAATTAATATGGATAGCTTTTTTAAAATTTTCTGAGGCAAGAGATTTATAGTTTTTAGTATCGAGAGAATAAAATTGATAAGGAGCCAATGTTAAAATCTCTCTACATCCTTCAATAGCATTTTTCAGAATTTCTTCATTAATATCTCCAATGAAGTGGTAGTAATGATCAATTATTTTATATACTTTATCTTCTCTGTGAAAAACATGCGCCCAATGAAAATTGTGTTCCCTTTGATATTGAGGACAATAAGGGAGATAAAAGGTATCAATAGGTACCATTAATTGAATTGAGTTATCAAGTGTTTCATCTAAATTAGCTTTAAATGATTTATAGTCTGCAGAAGTATAGTGGTTAATTTCTAAGGTTGAAAATCTACAAGCTTCATCATTAAAAAAATTAATTTTTGGGGCAAATCGTATTTTGTTATCTGCCAGTCTAATACTATAAAGTTGGCTAAGGAACCACATGCCCTCAACTTCAACTTCTTGGTGAACTACCCCTGTAACTGTGACAGTCAAACAATTATGGTAGGGATGAGTATATAATTTTGGTTTATGCATAGTTATCACCTCTTAATGTAATTGAAAATATATGGATGAAGGGGTTGTCCCCTAATTTAATTTCATCAAATTCAATGTTAGAAGGTAAGGTTTCTTTATGACAATATAAACTCGCGGTATACTGATGTAAATCATGATTAATATTTCTTACAAATGGACACTCTAATACAGTAACATCATTAAAACGAGTGTTTTTTTCAATGAAATCTGTTAAGGCTAGTTCAAAGGAATAAACAATTTCTTTATTTAAATGAAGTTCAACTTTGTCATAGAAACTACCATTATTTGATGCTCCTAGTATATAAATTTCCTTAGTGTTACCTGAAGGAGCTTTAATAATTTGGTTATCTAGGACTAAGTTGTCGAAATTATTTTTATTTCTTTCGGGAAATAAAAATGAAGTATCATTCCATTTTAAAATTTTTCCATAATTAGGTAGATATTCTGATGGAAAATAGGATTCTACTAAACTAAAGCTGGTATTTTGATGATTAGGCTCTTTTTTTGCAAGTGAACCTTGATTATTGAATAGTGTATTCAAATTTAAATGGTAATCTTTTAATTGGTTCAAAATAACCCCTCACTTTACTTAGATTTACTGTAAGCTTATATTAACTTAACCTATCAAGACATAAACTATTTGTTAAGGAGATGTTAGTTAACAGACTTGCAAGTGTTTTTATGGAATATAAGGAAGAATATCGTAAATAAAAAAATGAAGGTTATTCCAAAATATATACTTCTTCAGTGTATTTACGTAGTCTATTTTTGTATAAGTTGATCTGTTGATGAAATTCGCTTGTATCTTGTTGGTTAAAAAGGCTTAAAGGAAATTTTAGATTGAGCAATCTGTTCGGTATTAATAGTCGTGTTAAACCTGGTGGAGTAATATAATGCTGGTTTTTTAATTCATTAAACTCTTCCAGGGTAAAAGGTTGGAATGTAATATATTGTTTGCCTGGATCTAGGAAGTCAGGGGATTCAGGCAATCTTTCTATTTCATCTTCTTTCAAATATTTAGAGGAGATATTATGCATAACTGCGAGCCTTTTTCTTAGGCATTTAGGTCCTAAAAAGGTTTTTACTTGATTTGATCGGTATAACGTGAACATCGGGACTTCTTTTGGGAAATCTTCATCGCTTATAATATTAATGTGATCAGGAATAACATGAGTCCAGGATAAAATTTTTAATTTAGGGTGATTTAAGTCCACTTGTTGAATAATAATTTTATTCATACCTAATTTATCTAAGGCCTTTGCGCGATGTAAACCATCTAAAATTAAATAAGTTCCATCATTACAGAGAGTCGCCATAGGAGGATTATTTAAATGTTTTGACTCATTAATATCTGCCACAATACGCTGAAGCCTGCAAGGGTCATGTTCTTCATGAAAACGCAGTAAGTTCATTGGAATTATTTCTAAATTATTTAAGATAGACAAAATCATCATCCTTTTCTTTTTTTAGTAGTACTAGTCCTATATGCGAAAGAGGACCTGCTTGTAGTAGTAAAATATTATCGTTAATTTTAAAGGCTTGTTTAGTCTCAGCATCTTTTAAAGAAACTAAACAGTCACTAGTCAAAAGATTGGATTCTCTTGCAATAAGCCTTTTAAATAAAGTACATTGTTTATTTAAAAGAAAATTCTCTAAGTTATTGACGAAATGTTCACTTAAGTTTTGTATAATTACCCATTGAATATTTTGTTTTAAAATCCAGTCAGTTAATAAATTATAAGTGTATGATAGAAGTTGTGTTTCAAAATTCATATAATCCAAATGAGTCCATTCTAGGGGGTTCCCTCTTATTGGAAATGAAAGTTTGGAATATTTTAGAATTTTGTATTTCCCAGTATCATGACTGAAAATACTAGAAGTGGAACAATCGCCTTTTGGATAAGTACCTGGAAAAAATCTGGTTTGAGGCATATAAACTTGATCAGTAGTTGTAATAATTGAATAGTTATTCGAATCTGTATTATGATAAAGATTTTCCAATAAACTGAGCGCTCCTGTGAAAGCGGCTGAACCTTGATAGCCTATAGAAAATGGAATAGTGCCTTTTAGTTTTAATAGTTTTTTTAACTTGAGTGCTGGAGTTAAATAAATGCTAGGTTCATTAGTTTCCTGACAGTAAGCTAAATATGTAGGTTTATTAATAGGCGTGATTTCTAATAGTTTTTTTAATGAATCAACTCCTAAATCGGATGACGTTTTTTCAAAAGATGCGGGTATCTTTTTTGAAAGAAGATCTAAGTCAATCCCTATAGAGGAATCTTTATTTATCCTATATTCTCTATTAAGGGCAAATAAAGGATACAATCGCTTTTGTTTCTCTGGATGCAAAGGTTGATTGAGTTTATCATGCAAAATAATTTTTGATACCTCTTGATCAGAAGGGATTGAAATAGAAATATTTGAAATAAACTTGATTGATTTCATAAATTTTACACCTCTTATCTAATGTTGAAAGAGAGTACAACCAAATGTACCGCCAATTCCAGCCGTCAGTGTTACAAAATAATCACCTTTCGATAATTTTTTTCTTCGAAGTGCGTACTGTAGATTTAGAATAGGATCAGAATTATGAGCATGTCCAACTTCTTTTAAAGTTGGGAAATAGATCTTTTCAATAGGTATTTTCAGTATTTTTCCTATATTATTCCAAGTCGGTACGTTTACATTGCTGGCCATAATTAAGCTAATATCGTTAATATTCATATTGGTTCTTTTTAATAAAGCACGAAAGTTTTTTATAATGCCTGTAGAAACACTTTTTAAAAACCAATCAAATTCCTTTGGACTAGATGCCTCACCATTAAAAATTGTAGCGTCTACATTAATTTGAGATTCAATTATTTTATTTTCCTTCGCAGATTTAGATATTAAAATAGCAGAAGCTGCATCTCCCATAACAGAACTTTCTTTTAAATATCTAAAGTCCTCAACAAACGTTTTATCACTCGTTAAAAGTAATACGCTTTTTTCATTTGGATTATTAGATAGCCATTTATGAGAAACGGAGAACAAAAAATCCATACCAGAACAATTTAAATTGGATATAGACATGCTTTGAGCGTTACAAAAACCGAATTTTTCTTTAATATGTAAAAAAGGATCTGATAAAAATGGAGAAAATTGTAATATGGTGTTAGTAAATAGTATTAATCCAACCTCATCTGGATTAATATCCTCATATAATAATAAATTTTCAATGGCTGTTACTAGCATTTCTTCAGCATTCTTTTCATCCTCAATAGCAATTTTACTGAGTTGATGCGTATGTAACAGTAGATCTAAGTCTGAATCCGATAATTGCAGTGTATTTGCTAATTGTTTTAAATGGACACGTTTTTTAGGCACATAAGTGCCAATTCCTTGAATACCAATATGCATCTATAACCTCCTGAAATACTTCATATTAAAAATAAATTACAATAGATTCTATTTGGTACTACATAATTTAGAAGTTAAACCTACGTTAAAAAGAAAGAAAATTCTAAAACAAACAATCACTTTCATGTATTATAAATGTAACTTTACATAGAGGTGGGGATTAAAGTGCATTTGAAAACAATTTCAACTTTTAGACCAGCTAATAGGGTAGATATAAAAGACATTCAAGAATCAATAGGATTAAATACTAAAGAATATGAACGTGTTACTGATTTTCATCAATTAAGATATATTATGGATTCAGGTGCAGAAACTTCATATGACATGGTTAGAAAAGCATTACAGGATTTATTTCAAAAGAATAGCATCAATTCCGATAATTTGGGTGGAATTATATATGGACATGCTATGCAAAGTCATCCTGATGGAAACGGATTTTTAGAAAAGTTAAAAGTTGAATTTTCTTTAGAAAAGGTTCCGTCTTTTACAATTTCAGATTTGAATTGTGTAACACCTATTACTGCAATTGAAATAGCTACAAAATTACTATCTAATTCTAGTAAAAAATATGTTTTACTATTGTTTGCAGAGAAAATGTATATTGACTCTATGCGGAAAATTGAAGATATGACAGTATTTTCAGATGGAGCTGTAGCGTGTTTAATTTCAGTAGAAGGAGAAAGTAATGAAATAATAAGTATTAACCAATTTGTTGATTCAAAAGTTTCTAATATTGGAAACTGGGATGAACAGTCGTACAGGTGGTTTCAAATGTCTTACTTTTTAGGTATTAAAAAATTATTAAAATTAACTCAACGGAAAACAGGAATTGATTTGAGGGATATTAAGCTAATTGTTCCGCATAATGTAAATTATGATACATGGGAATTGGCATCTCGTTCCCTGAATATCCCCATAGAGGATATTTATACAGAAAATATAGCAGAACTTGGGCATGTTAGTGGATGTGATATTTTCTTGAACCTTCAAGATGCTTTAAGTAATGGTAAATTGAAAAAAGGATCGTATTATCTATTATTAAGTGTAGGGTTAGGAGGCGCATATGGTTGTATTCTTATGAAACATTAAAAATAGTCTACTTTTAAAGAGCGTCTTTACCTAAATATGCTTTTTATGTAAAAGGTAGATATACTTTGTATTTATAGAGTATTTTATGCATAGATAGAAAGTGTAGTTATTTTAATATAACTGATATACTTTGAAAAAGACAAAGGTGAGAGATACCTTTGTCTTTTTTTTGTTGATGAATTTATTAGTGTCAATATTATTTGAAATTATTAATATAAATTTCACGTATAGTTAACAAATATTTTATGTATTTTAGGAAAATATTTACTTAAAATAATTTAGAATAGATCAAAAATAATAAATTTTCTATAAATTAAAAAAGGAGGGATCTTGTGGATTCAAAAGTTTCTAATAGAATCTTAAATTTACCTAACTATTTATTTGCAGATCTTGAAAATTTAAAACAAGAAAAAGAAAAAAATGGGTGTAGGGTAATTGATTTAAGTGTAGGTGATCCTAATTTCCCTACGGATGCTTATATTGTAGAGAAGATGAAGAACTCATTATCAGATTTTGAGACACATCGTTATCCGCCCTTTCGAGGGTATAAAGAATTAAAAGAAAGTGTTTCTAATTGGTACAAGCGCCGTTTTAATGTAGAAATTGATTCAGAAAAAGAAGTTTTGATTTTATTAGGATCTAAAGAAGGGTTATCACATATCTCACTATCGTATTTAGATCCGGGAGATATTGCTTTAGCGCCTAATCCGGGTTACCCAGCCTATGCAGGAGGGATAGCACTTGCTGGAGGAGTTTTAAAGGAACTACCTTTATTAGAAAAAAATAATTTTTTTCCCGATTTTTCTAATGTTTCTTCATCAATTGCTAAAAAGGCAAAGTTAATGTTTTTGAACTATCCGAATAACCCAACTGGAGCTGTAATTGACATTGAAAAATTTGAAGAAACGGTTAATTTTGCAAGAGAAAACAATATTATTGTGGCTCATGATGCTGCGTATTCAGAAGTTTCTTTTGGTGATTATGTTTCTCCAAGTTTTCTTCAGGTAAAAGGAGCGAAAGATGTTGGAGTAGAATTCCATTCATTTTCTAAAACTTTTTGTATGACTGGATGGCGTATTGGAATGGTTGTGGGAAATGCCGAAATAATTAACAATATCGCTAAAACAAAAGCCTTTGTGGATTCAGGTGTGTTTGGAGCAATTCAAAAAGCTGCGAGTTTTGCGCTTGATTCATATGGTGAAGTATCGAAAGAAATAAAAGAACGTTATACAGAAAGAATAAAGATTTTAAAAAATGGATTAAACCCTTTAGGATGGGAAATAAAAGAACCTAAAGCAGGATATTTTATTTGGACAAAGGTTCCAAATAATCTTTCTTCTATGGATTTTTGTGAAATGCTATTAGATAAGGCTGGAGTGTTAGTGACTCCAGGAGTTGGATTTGGTAGTCATGGAGAAGGCTATATAAGAATTTCTTTAAATGTAGAAGAAGAGGAATTGCATGCGGCAGTTCAAGCTATAAGTAAAAATTTTTATGTATATTAATCCCTAATATTGAAGCGGGAGATTGTAACTATAACTACAAATTAAAGGAGAAAAGATTATGAATATGATTGAAATTAATGAGATTTATCAGAAGTTATTTGGGTTTATTCCAGGTCCTACAAAAGCTAGGCATGAAATCACAAGTCAAGTTAGACCTGAAGAATTAGAATTACATGAGCTGTTCAGAAAAAATAGTATGGAATCTAAGCATATTCCAGAAAAGTATACACAATTAATGTTGTTTGGAATGCTTCTTATGCTTACAGCGCCAGGAGCAAAGGTTCATTTAATTGCTTCAAGGCGAGCTGGAGCAAGTTGGGATGAACTATTTGATGTAGCAAAATTAGCATTCTTATTTAGGGGTTTATCAGCGTTTAATTTTGGAATGACTTTAATTAAAGAAGTAATGGAAGAAGAAAATTAATTAGGAGCGACTAGAAGATGGATCTATTTATCTCAAATTTAGAGGCTCTTTATATAGAAGAGTATCAAACGGTAACTGAACATTTACAAGATTTGAAATGTGGAGCGGTGAATTCGGAGTTTAATTCAATGTTTGAAGCATATGGCCATGTGTCTAGTGTTGTAACTAAAAGTAAAGCCTTGGATTCATTTAAAAAGCACATGTACATTATCCCAATAAGTCAGAAAAATGTTGTAGAAATGTCTGGAGAAGTTGTCAATAAATCTTTAGAGGGAGTATCTACTGAGGATATTACGCATTTAATTTACTGTCATGAATTATTGAATCTCCCTCAACCTATTACGGTAGCAATGAATATTAAAAAACAAGGGAATTTATCTAGAGCATTGCCATATGCTATCAAAGATCAGGGTGCGTGTGTATCTTTAACAGGTATAAATATTGCTAATATGTTTATAGAAGGACATCAAAAGTTTCAAATTATTTGTGCGGATAAATGTAATTTACCGCAAAATAGACTAAATAACGAGGGCTTTCCATATGGGGATGGAGCAGTATCTTTTACTATTTCAAAAGATCATGGAAATTTTAAAATTATTTCATGGAAGTTACATACATGGTATCTGGAAGAATATGATAATTTTGAAGAGAGTATAAAAAGTAATATTGAGAAATATCTTTTTGATGTTGTAAAGGGGGATTCTAATAAAATCCCTGAGTATGTAATTCTACAAAATTACTCTCTAGGGATTATAAATTATTTAAAGGATAAATTTAATAATATTCATTTTTATCAACGCTCTTATCGGAATACTGCAAATTTAAGTACTTCTGATCCCTATTATTCCTTAAAAGAATTATACCAGGAGAATAAAATGTCTAAGGGGAAACAAGTACTGTTGATATTTGCTGGTTCTAAAGGAACAATAGGTGCTCTTCTTTTAGAATGTACCTAATCAAACTTTGATAAAGGAAAGAGAGGAAATGGGTAGATGCAATTATTAGATTACATATATGAATCTGCAGGCCGTTTTGGTAAAAAAGCCGCTTTAGTATACGAAGGAGATAAATTAACTTATCAAGAATTAGTTAATTGTTTTGATGATATAGGGGTTAAAATATCTAAAGATTTAATGAACTTTGATTACCCAATTGGTATTTATATTAAAAATCACCCTGATTTTATTATTGCCTATTATTCATTAATAAAAGCACAAAAAATAGCCCATTTAGTTGATCGAAAATGGGGAGCATTTGAGCTTGAAGGTTTAATCAATCATACCCATCTTGGTGGATTTATAATTCGAACAGAAGAATTTACTGATTTTCCGTTAAAAGAGAAGATTAAAAAGACGTTTAATTATGGAGATTTGTCACTAATTATTATTAAAGATGAATTTCTTTCTCCAGATATAAATCAAAAGAGATTAGAAGGTGTAATATCTTGTAGATATTCTTCAGGAACTACAGGAGTCCCAAAATGTATTATGTACAAGGAGCAAAATGTAATTGCAGCTTCTACGAATTGGTTAGAATCAATTGACCTTCAATCAAAAGATTTAGTTTATTGTGCAGCATATTTAACTCACGGCTTAGCATTTAATACCTCTATTCTAGCTCCATTACGAGTCGGGGCTACAATTTTACTTCATGGTGATCTCACTCCAAGAATAGTAATTGAAACCATATTAGATAATCAACCTACAATATTTGTTGCATTCCCTGTACTTTATGACTTAATGACAAAGGCAAAAAATGTACAGCTATTAGATGGTATTAGAATGTGTGTGTCATCCGGAACGGTTCTTCATGAGAGTATAAAAAGAAAGTTTAAACATTCTTTTGGAATACATATATCTGATTTATATGGCGTAGCAGAAACTGGTTTATCTATTTTAAACCAAGAGGAAGATTATAAAAGTGTCGGTTATCCATTAAAAAATGTTGATGTTAGAATTTTAGATCATAATTACCAACAGCTACAAGAAGGTCAAGTAGGTGAAGTGGCTTTGCTTACTGAGTCTAGGACGGTAGGTTATTATAATTATCCTGGTGAGTTAGAAAATAGAATCGTGGAAGGGTTTTATTTAACAGGGGATTTAGGTTCTATAGAAACAGATGGAAAGTTATATATTAGAGGTAGAAAAAGTGATGTTGTTGATATTTCTGGGAAAAAAGTTGATCCGGTTGAAGTAGAGGATGTTTTAAGAGCACATCCAGAAGTATATGATGTAGCTGTTTTTGGAAAAAAGAATATGGAAAATGGAACGGAAATTTTAGCTGCAGTTGTAGTGGCTAATGATTATATGAAGAGGGAACATGTAGTGAAATTTTGTAATGAGAGATTAGTTAGTTATAAGATTCCACAAATTGTGAAATTTGTTGTTGATATTCCTCGTAATAACAACGGTAAAGTACTTAGAAGAGAGTTACAGAATTTAATTTAGGAGGAGCATATATGGCTTTTTATGATGAATTAAAAAAATGTATCAGTAGACAAGACGAAAATTTTATCTGGTTAGGAAATGTTGAGGTAGAACAACACTGGGGTAAAGAGGACATTATCTCTTTACCTGGAAGTAACATTTCAAAATCACAACCACTAGTAAATAAAATTGGTGAGATGGGGCTTTTTTTGGCAGGTCAAAATGATATTGTTTGTTTAAAGGATAATATAGATGAAGATTATGCACAATATATTGAAGACATTCGAGGGTTTATTCCCGAAATTTTAAGTTTCCATGTAGATAATTCAGATATTAATATTTCTGAAACAATTTTATGTAATAAGGAAAGTACAAATTTGTTACAAAAAATAAATGTAGAAAATGAATATAGTTTATTACCTTACGGAACATCACGACTTGAAGAAGAGATATCTATTAAAACTTCAATACCGCTTAGTACCCCGAAGGTAAATGTATGCCAAGAAGTTAATAGTAAGCTATATAGTTGGGATCTTAGTGAAAAATTTGAACTTAGACAAGTGACAGGAAATACAAATCGAAGTATTGATGAGTTAGAAGAAAATTATAAAAAAATCAGAAAAAAAACAGGTGACAAACCCCTAGTATTAAAGGATTCTATGGGGGTTTCTGGAAAAGGGATGGTCTTAATAGATTCTGAGAACAAGTTCATTAACATTATGAACTTGTTGAGAAGATCTTCAAGGAAAAAAGGTCATACTAATATAGAAATGTTACTAGAAAGTTGGATTGAAAAAGAAAGAGATCTTAATTATCAATTTTTAATAGATAGAAGAGGAAATGTAAAATTTACCTCGGTTCGTGAGGCTCTAGTTTACAAAGGGGTGCACCTTGGTCATAAATTACCGGTTAATTTAACTCCTGTACAAGAATTTGAATTAGAAAGAGCATACAAGATTATTGGGAAACAATTAGCTGAAAGTGGATATTATGGGGTTGTAGGAGTAGACGCAATGATCGATACAAAAGGGTTATTGTATCCATGTGTCGAAATAAATGCTAGATTCAATATGGCAACTTATCAAAATGAAATTGTTGAAAAATTTGTCGAACCAGAGATGGTTTTTACTGCTATCCCTTTAGAAATTACACTGAAAAAATTAGTACCTTTTAATAAAATTAAGAAGGAACTAAAGGATATCTTGTACACTAAAGAAAAAGGATACGGTGTCATTATTAATGGTTTTTCCACGTTGAATCTAGGAATAAATAAAAAAGGGAGGTTATATACAATTATTTTAGGCCATTCAACGCAGCATTGTAAGGAAATGAATGAGAAATTAAAAGGTTTTTTAAGAGATTTCGGTGTTGAAAGATAAACATAAAAGGGGATTCACAATGAGGACAGTAATTGACTTTGAGTTGCAATCTTCGTATAAACCGATGGGGGATCAACCGCAAGCAATAAAAAAATTAATTAATGGAATTGAATCTGGTGAAGATAGGTTATTGCTAAAAGGAGCGACTGGTACTGGAAAAACTTTTACTATAGCAAATATAATTCAAAAACTTAACCGGCAGACTTTAATCATTGCGCATAATAAGACATTAGTAGCTCAGTTATGGAGTGAGCTGAAAGAATTATTTCCTAATAATGCCGTAGAATATTTTGTTAGTTACTATGATTATTATCAGCCAGAAGCGTATATACCTCATAAAGATTTGTTTATTGAAAAAGATTCTAAAATTAATGAGGAAATCGAACGGATGAGGCATTCTGTTATGAATAGTCTATTAAAACGTACAGACGTCATTGTAGTCGCAAGTATTTCATGTCTATATCCTATGAGTTCACCAGAAGATTTTAGTACCAGCTCTTTTGTCCTTTCCATTGAACCGGAAGGCTATTTTTCCTATAAGTATGAACAAGTTATTAAAATGCTTATTGATAATCAATATACAAGAAATGATATTGAGTTAAAACCAGGAAATTTTAGGTTAAGCGGCGGTGTCATAGATATATACCCGATGGGGAAAACAGAAGCAATTAGATTGACCTTTTTTGGAGATGAATTAGAAGAAATTTTAGCTATTCATCCTATTACTGAGGAAATTTTAGAAACTTTGGAAGAAGTGCATATTTTTGCTGCAAGTAGCTTTGTAGCTACATCAAAACAAATCGAGAATGCGGTCCCACTTATTGAAAAGGATTTACGAGAACAAATTAGCCATTTAAGAAATTTAGGTCATGTTATAGAAGCGGAAAGATTAGAGAAAAGAACACTTTATGATATAGAGATGTTAAAAAATACAGGATATTGTGTAGGGATTGAAAATTATTCTAGGTATATGCAGAACAGAGAGCAGGGCTCACGATGCTTTAATTTGACAGACTATTTCGATTCGAATTATTTAACAGTTATTGATGAATCTCACGTGTTATTACCACAACTGCGAGCTATGTATGCAGGGGATCAATCTCGAAAAAAAAGTCTAATAGATTATGGGTATCGATTACCATCTACTTTAGATAATAGGCCACCTACCTTTAATGAGTTCATGGAGCATACTAAAAGTTTGATATTTATGTCTGCCACTCCAGGGAACTATGAGTTAGAAACTAGTCGGATATTTGCCGAACAAATTATTCGTCCAACTGGTTTGGTCGATCCAAAAATAGAGTTGAAGAGTAGCGAAAATTATTTTCAGTATCTACTTCAAGAAATTAAAAAAACTATTAATAAAAACGAAAGAGTATTAGTCATTGCTCTAACAAAAAGACAGGCCGAAGAAATAACACAGGAGTTAAATGCTTTAAAGGTTAAATCCGCCTATCTACATTCTGAAATAGAAAATATTGAAAGGTCAGAGATTATACGTTCTTTTAGAATGGGAGAATTTGATGTGCTTGTAGGAATTAATCTTTTAAGAGAAGGATTAGATTTACCAGAAGTATCTTTGGTTAGTGTAATAGGATCTGATAAGAGAGGATTTTTAAGATCGAAAAGTGCCTTATTACAAATAATTGGGAGAGCATCGAGAAATATAAATGGTCGTGTCATTTTGTTTGCTGATAATAGAACAGAGAATATTAAAGAAGCAATGGAAGAAACAGAGAGAAGAAGAGAGATACAGAATACTTATAATAAAGAAAATGGTATTAAACCCAAAACAATCATAAAGAAAAATACAGGGACTTTACGAAGTTTATTAGGATTTAAAGAAAATATCTAACAATTAAATAAGGCGGTAACACTATGAAAAAAAGAAAAATAAAAGTAAGAGGTGCAAGAGCAAATAATCTTAAAAATGTTAGTTTAGACTTAGATTTTGATAGTTTTACTGTATTTTCGGGTGTAAGTGGATCGGGTAAATCATCTTTAGCTTTTGATACGATTTTTGCTGAAGGGCATCGGAGGTATGTGGATTCATTATCATCTTACGCAAGGCAGTTTTTAGGTCAGATAGAGAAGCCTGATGTTGATTCCATTGAAGGCCTTACTCCATCGGTATCTATAGAACAAAAAGTGATTCATAAAAATCCGAGGTCAACAGTAGGTACCGTCACTGAAATTTATGATTATATTAGAATACTATATTCCACAATAGGAATACCACATTGTCCTGAACATCATATTCCTATTCAACCACAATCAATTGATCAAATGATCGATAAATTAAAAGATTTAGAGGATGGGGTTGAATTATTTATTTATGCACCGCTCATTAAAGGAGAAAAAGGTGAGTTTAAAAGTTTAATTAATGATATATCTCAAAAAAGGTTTATAAGGGTACGAATTGATGAAGAACTTATTAAGCCAAGTGCAACAATTACTTTAGAAAAAAATAAGAAACACACTATTGAAGCTTTAATAGATAAAGTAACCTTTTTAAAAGAAAACAAAAGAAGGATTACAGATTCTATAAAAAAAGCAGCAAGAGAGGCCAAGGGTCAGGTGTTAGTGGAAGCTTTTAAAGGAAATGAAAAAAAAGAAAGTTATTTCTTTAATAGTTTACAGGCGTGTCCGACATGTGGCTACTCTATTGATAATTTATCACCTAGAAACTTTTCCTTTAATAGTCCATATGGTGCATGTAATGAGTGTCACGGCTTAGGGGCTACCTTACAAGTTAACCCGCGTTTACTAATAACGGATTGGAATAAATCCATTAATGATGGAGTATTTGATAATTGGGCTACAAGTACAGCTAAGTGGTATCACAATATAATTGATAGTGTTTGTCAACATTATGGGATTTTGAAAGATACGCCATTTAAAGATTTACCTCTAGAGCATAGAAATATTCTTTTGTATGGAAGTGGTAATGAAGAGATTCTATTTGATTATCAATCTGACCGGAAGCAACGCACTCATACTTCTCCGTTTGAAGGTGTAATTCCTAACATTAATAGAAGGTATAGTGCCAGTAATTCAACAACTGTTAAGGAAAAGCTTGAGGAAGTAATGTCGAGTATAAAATGTCAGGTATGTCAAGGGAAACGTTTAAAGATATCGAGTTTGTCTGTATTTATTGGTAATAAAAATATCTCACAATTATCTGAGATGTCGATAGAAGAGTTGTATGAATACTTTAAAGAAATTGAAAATCTGTTAGACAATAAACAATTAGAAATTTCGAGTAAGGTTTTGGAGGAAATTTCGAGTAGACTGCAATTCTTACTCGATGTGGGATTAGAATATTTAACCTTAGATAGGGAGGCTAAGACATTATCTGGAGGCGAAGCGCAAAGGATTAGATTAGCTACTCAAATAGGGTCTGCTTTATCTGGAGTTATTTATGTGTTAGATGAACCTAGCATCGGGCTACATCAAAGGGACAACTTACGATTAATAGATACATTAAAACGTTTAAAAGAACTTGGAAACATGGTTATAGTCGTAGAACATGATATAGATACCATGTTAGCGGCAGATTATATTGTAGAGTTAGGAAAAGGTGCTGGGAAAGAAGGCGGGGAAATTGTTGCTGCTGACACGCCAAAAGGGTTTATAAAAGGCAATTCCTCTTTAACAAGTCAATATTTATCTGGTGTTAAGAAGATAGAAATACCTAAAGTAAGAAGAAAACCGAATGGGAATTATTTGTCAATCGTTGGTGCTAGGGAAAATAATTTAAAAAATGTTAATGTTGATATTCCATTGGGAGTATTGACCTGTATTACGGGTGTCTCTGGTTCAGGGAAAAGTACCTTAATTAATGAGATCCTATATAAACATTTAGCGAGGGAAATTAATAGAGCATATAAATTATTGCCAGGACTGTTTGATGATATAAAAGGCTTGAATCATATTGATAGAGTAATTAATATTGATCAGTCTCCCATCGGGAAATCACCAAGATCTAATCCAGCAACTTATACTGGAATGTTTGATGAGATTCGAGATTTATTTGCCAAAACAACAGATGCAAAGGTAAGAGGTTTACTAAAAAAGGCATTTAGCTTTAATGTACCAGGTGGTAGATGTGATACATGTAAAGGTGATGGGGTTGTTAAAATTGAAATGCACTACTTGCCGGATGTTTATGTTGTTTGTGATGATTGCGAAGGAAATAGATATACACAAGAAACATTGAGTGTACAATTCAAAAACAAGAATATTTCTGATGTGCTAAATATGACGGTTTCTGATGCTATAGAATTCTTCAAAGATCATCCTAAAATAATGAAATATTTACAAAGCCTAAGTAATGTGGGATTAGGTTACATGAAAATTGGACAACCCGCAACTACATTATCTGGCGGGGAAGCACAACGTATTAAATTAGCTACTGAGTTAGCGAGGTCCGCTACAAATAAGACATTGTATATATTAGATGAACCCACTACAGGATTGCATTTGGAGGATATAAATAGGATATTAAAGGTTCTGCAACGTTTGGTAGATAAGGGATCGTCTGTATTGGTAATAGAACATAACTTAGACGTTATTAAAACTGCTGATTATATAATTGATTTAGGGCCAAATGGTGGTGAAAACGGTGGTGAGGTAGTTGCTGTAGGAACACCAGAAGATATATGCCAAGTAAATAGTTCAATAACCGGTATATTTTTAAAGAGCGTCTTAGATTTAACGTATAACTAATTTAATTGTATTTAATGAAGGGAGGTGATTGCTTGATTGATTTTCATGTTCATATAGGTAGATTACATGATGAGTATACAGAAGATTTTGCAAATCAGATGATGACTCCGTGTAATAAAAAAACTGAAAATATGGAAGTTGATATAGGAAGACTAATTCAGGAAATGAATAAAAATAATGTTCAAAAAGCGGTATTGTTAGGGTTCAATGCACAACGTACTTTAGGTGTTCACGTTACCAATGAATATGTATCCAGCATATGCAAAGAACATCCGAGACGTTTTATAGGGTTTGCTTCTTTTGATGGTATGGATAATACCTTATGTAAAGCAGAGTTAAAAAAAGAATTGGTAAACTATAATCTCCAAGGGTATAAATTAGCATATGGTTATTTGAATATTTCCCCTAATGATCAGGGGTGGAATCCAATTTACGAAGACGCCCTAGAGCGTGAGGTTCCAATTTTGGTACATATGGGATATACACCCATAAAACAAGCTAATCTACGTTACTGTCATCCTGCTTTACTAGATCAAGTACTTAGTAAGTACCCTAAATTAAAAATTGTAATTGCTCATATGGGATGGCCATGGATCGATGATACATTTGCTTTGTTAAAACGTTATGAAAATGTTTACACTGATTTATCAATAGTTTCCTCTTATCAGCCTATTAACACTATTGCTAACATACTTAGGTCGGCTAAAGAACATGGGGTCGTTAATAAACTGATTTGGGGTACGGATTATCCTATGTGTTCTATGACGGATAGCCTAAATCGTTTTAAGGACATTAAAAAATATCTAGATGATAATAAGGTTGTAATTGAGTCGGAAACTTGGAAGAGGATATTTCAAGGGAACGCTAATTATTTATTGGGTATTAAGGAGGTATTGATTTAGTTGAATAAAAATAAAAGAGTATTGAAAATAGGAAATATAGAATGTGACGATTTAGTTGAAAAAGTTGGTACACCTGCATATATATATGATGCAGATATTATTAAAAATCAGGTAGAGAGACTCAATAATCTACATAAAGATGTTCAATTATTTTATTCATTAAAAGCAAACCCCAATCCATCGATTGTAAATTTCATTTATAGTCTTGGAGCCAACTTGGAAATTTGTTCGTTGAAGGAATTGGAAATTGTGGAGAAAATAAATGCTTCACCAGAACGCGTTCTATATTTAGGTCCTGGAAAAACTGAAATAGAAATTAGAAGGGTACTAGAATACGGGGTGAAATATTTTATTGTTGAGTCGCTACAAGAAATGCAGAAAATTAATGAAATTGGAGAAGAAAAAGGTAGAGAAATTAAGGTAGGGGTACGACTAAATCCGAGTGTGTCGGCAAAAGGATCTAAATTAACTATGGGTGGAAAGCCTAGACAGTTTGGTATTGATGAGGAACAATTGTCAGAAATTTTCGCCCTGGAAACATCTTTAAGAAATATAAAAATAGTAGGGATACATGTATATAATGGTACCCGAATTCTCTCTAGTGATGTTTTTATAGAAAATACTTCTCATGTTTTAAAGCTAGCAAAGAAAGTTATTGAAGAGTATCGTGTAGATTTAGAGTTCATTGATATTGGCGGAGGTATGGGTATTCCATATTTTCCAAATGAAAATACACTTGATTTGGAAGATGTATCTAAGAAGTTATCAGAGTTAATTTCAACATTTTATGAAGCCGTTGGAGCCAAAATTTCCATATTTTTAGAATCAGGTAGATATGTGGTCGGTGAGAGCGGAGTATATGTAACAGAAGTGTTATATAAAAAGATATCTAAAAATTCCGAATTTTTAACCGTAGATGGTGGAACACATCATCATATGGCTGCAGGAGGTATGGGAAATGCATTAAAAAAGAATTTTCCAATAAAAGTTTTAAATAAATTTGATGAAGAGCCAGAAGTAGAATATTACATCTCAGGCCCTTTATGTACACCTAACGACCTAATTGCAAAAAAAATTAAACTTCCTCAAACAAAGACAGGTGACCTGATTGGTATCTTAAATGCTGGTGCATATGGATTAACGGCTAGTCCAGTTTTATTTTTAAGTCACTATCTCCCAGTAGAAGTCTTGGTACAGAGGGATAAGTATATGGTCATTCGAGAGAATACAGAATATGATTCTCCAGATATACGAACATTTGAGGAGGCGATGAATACATGAGTTTTACGTTAAGTATCAAGAGGTTTTCTGACAAAATTAATCAAATTATTGATAACGAACACGATAAAAGCCTTTATGATGAACTACTTGCTGTAGAACAAGAGTTGTCAAAAAAATTAGATATTTCTAATGTTAGTTTAGGTATAAAGGTAGATGATACGTTTTTGTTTCTAGACGGCTTAGCAGAGGATGTCATCTTTTATTTAGATAATAACGTTTGGTATAAGGTGCTTTATCATGAAAGTATACCAATTTTTAATAAGTGTTCTTACAGTCTAACATTAAGAAAAGTAGAAAATTATACAAAAATAGCACAAGCTTCAACACAAGAACAAAAAAATTTATGGCTATACGGATTGCATTATAAATTGATATTAGCATCCTATGTTTTGAAATCAATTAAAAATGTCTTACAATTATGTAAAGAATATGTAAAGGAAAGAAAGACATTTGGAGTTTCCATTGCTAAACATCAAATGGTCTATGATACATTTGTTACAGTTAGTAGCGAGTTTGAGGGTAATGTACTTTTCTTAAGAGAATTGTCAGATCAGATTGATTCAAATGGACTAGAGTATCAGAAGTATTTTAAACAAATTAACTTTATGTTGGAAAATAATAGTGAGTTGGTGGATAGGGTTCTACCATTATTTGGTGCTTATGGTTTGGAGAATAATTCGATTATTGATAGTTTCCTAAATATTCACCATTTATCTATACTTAAGGGGGTTTAAGGTATTGTTGGATTCACTTAGAAATGGATTAAAAGAGTACGCATTAGAGTTAAGGGGTTACGCTTTAGAAGCCGATAAGAATAGGGACTTACCTAAGAAATATCTTCAGCAATCTTCAATTTTTCAGCCACTATGGTGCTTAGGTGTCCCAAAAGAGTATGGGTACGGTGGAATTAAGACTCAAGATGGAACTCATTATGGAAGTTCATCTATTGAGCTAGCGGTATGTACAGAAGAACTAGCATATGGAGACCCTGCTATGATGTTATCAATGCCAGGGCCACAATTATTAGGTCCAATATTACAAGAGCTAGGTACGAAGGAACAACAAGATAAATTCTTCTCATCTTTTATGACTGCAGAACCAATTTGGACAGCATTTAATTTAACTGAGCCAAATGCTGGATCAGACATTGCGGCTCTAGAAACGGTTTCTGTTAAAAAAGATGATGAAACATATGTAATGAATGGAGAAAAGAAATATATAGCAAACGCAGAGAGAGCTCAATGGGCACTTACATTTACAAAAATGGGATCTAAAAATAATCAATTTGCTATTCAAAGCTTTTTAATCCATGAAGATCAATTCAAAGGCCATAATACTGTTGAGAGAGAATATGGACGAACGTTAGGTATGAGAGTTGCTAGACTAGGTCATACCATCTATCGTGGGTTAGAAGTAAATCGATCACAAATTATTGGTTTAACTAAACCGCCTCTCCAAAGAGGATTAAGAAGTGCAATGAAAGTGTTTTTTAGAATGCGTCCTTCCACATCTTCAATTGCAGTAGGAACATGTAGGGCAATATTAGATTATGTGAGGGATAATGTGAAAGTAAATGTAAGGCAAGAGCTTATTCTAGATGAGCTACAATGGAAAGTTGAAAGAACCAGAAGGCTAATTTACCGTGCAGCAAATGAAGTTGATCAGAATATTTTTAACCCAAAGACTTCTTCAATGGCGAAGTGGATGGCTAATAGTCTAGTTTATGAGGTATCTAGAAGAGTAACTCAATTGTTAGGCCCAATTGTTATTACTGAGCATCCATTATTAGAAAAATGGATGCGAGATGGACGGATGATTGAGTTTATGGAGGGATCAACTAATATTCATAAACGAGAAGTTGCACAGGAATTATTAGGGATAAACTAAAAAGGTATTAGGAGGTAATAACTATGAATACAATTAAAAACTTGAAGGATTTAGTGACAGGAATTGTAGCGAAGCAACTAGAGTTACAGAAACATGAGATTAAAGAGGATGCAAATATTTTTGAAGATTTAGGGTTAGATTCAACGGGTGTAATTGAGTTGTTATTAGCACTAGAAGAAGAATGTGAAATAGAATTTGATATGGAAGAGCTAGACCCTGCAAATTTAGAAAGTATCAATGCAATCACAGAATACATTCTAGAATTAAGATAGGTGTTGAATTTATAACAAGAATAGAAGATTTAGGAGTCGAGATTAAAGATGAATCAAAATACTGTAGCTCCATTTGTAACTAATTTATACGGTACAGGAATAGATATTCAAAGCATTAATGAATTAGAAGCTTCTATTGATAAATATGGTTTGAAATTTTTAAATAAAATTTTCACTTCAGAGGAAATTGCATACTGTAGCAATAAACACAAACCATCTCAGCATTTTGCCGCAAGATTTTCAGCAAAAGAAGCCTTTTTAAAAGCACTAGGTACCGGAATAGGGTCTGGATTTTGTTTAAAGGATGTTGTGGTATTAAATAAAGATTCTGGAGAACCATATCTCACATATTGTAACCAAGTTAATAGAGTGGTAATCGAGAAAAAATTGAAAGCTTTTGTATCGCTTTCACATTCTCTGGAATACTCAATAGCACAAGTGATATTGTTACGCGATTTAACATAATATAAAATTCGTAGGGGTGAGGATATGAAAGTTGCAGTTATTAGTACTGAACTATTTGTACTTAAATCAGCTAGAAAGATTGCATATCATGAAAATTGGGAAATAGTTCATGTAGGCGATATAACTTCTTTAAATTATATATTAAAAGACCAGCAGAGTTATTTTAATGGGATAGTATGGCATCTCAAAGATCTAGACTTTGAAGAAGTAAAGCAGTTTCGTAATTTTAAAAAGGGCTTAAAAAACATCCCTACGATGGTCCTTTTTGAACATAGTATTAATAAACAGCAAACAGAGGTAGAATTTTTGAAAAAAAATTCTACCATGTTCTTTGATATTTATATGGATCAACAGGTGAGCGAATACTTTGACTGTTTTTATAATTATATGATTCAGTTAAACAGACATGATACAAACTCTAAAAATATAATTAATATTTATCCTAATATATCCTTAAATATTGATATGAGATATTTAAATAATAACGGGAAAATATTACCTTTAGCTGGAAAAGAATTTGAGATGCTTATGTTCTTCATCGATACTAGAGATCGTTTTGTTACCACAGAAGAAATTTTACTTGCAATTTGGGATGAATATACTACAAATGAAACAGTTAGACAATATATATATAAGCTTCGTAAGAAACTGTATACTAACCAGAAAAACTTCAATTTGTTAATTCACCGAAAAAGTATTGGATACACTTTAATTGGTGAAGGTAATGAGTTCTTGGTAGGTCTTTAATGAAAATTAAATATACAATTTTCATAAACTGTATTTAATTAACGTTCTTTTATGATGTTAATAATTTTGATTTAGTAAAAAACGCATTTCTTCTTTTTACTATTTGGTGATGTTTAAGAAAATAACAGAGTTTTGTAATATGAATAGTGTTGAAAAGCATTAAATCCTTCTTAATATAAAAATTAAAATACTAAAAACACTATGTGTAATATTTTATTATCATATATTAAGCAATATGTTAAATTATTTGTTAGAGCAGGAACACGAAATTTGAATATATTTCAATTTCCATAGTGATGCCTTGTTGGAAAGCAATAAAGTGTAAATGCTCTTGTTTTTTTACAGATTATTCTATCAATTAATTAAATTCGACTTTATTATGAGTAATCCTTCTAATTTTATTTTATTTTATTTTTTAGTGTAACTAATTCAAGATTTTTTCTTGTAATTAAAAATTAGATGTTAAATATTAAAGTTATAAAAGAAAGTTCTCGGTTTTTAAAATATTGAAACAGTTTTAATATTTTAAGAATTCTAATTTATTATTCCTTATATAAGGAATAATAGATTAAAAATGTAGATAGTAAAGTATTAATAAAAGTTTTAATAAGTCTGTAGGAGAACAACCCAATTTTGTACTTTATATTTTATAAGTAAAAGTACAAAATTGGGTTGTTAATTTTAGCTATATAAGATACTGGAATTTTTTATAGAGAATTTATTATTCAGGAACTATACAATCTGCTTCAATTTCTACGAGCCATTCTTCTTTAATAAATCTGTTAACTTCAAAGACTGTGCATGCGGGTTTGATTTGATCAAAGTATTCTTTATGTGCTTTTGCAGCTTCATCTACATTTTTCATATCTGTTAGATAAATTTTTGTACGTACAATATTATCAAGGGAAAGGCCAATTTTCTCGACAGCATTTTTAATAATTTCAATACAACTTTTTGTTTGATCATAAACATTAGTAGCTACTTCTTTATTGTCAGGATCTATGGGGGCAGTACCAGCAATTGCAATAATATTTCCTACTTTAACAGCTCGAGATGAACCTAAATAATTTTCAAAAGGGGAATTTGAACTTACCACAGTTTTATTAGACATTGGATAACAGCTCCTTTTTTCTTTTATAATAGATCGAAATTACGATTTTTTACATGAGCTTTAAATTAAATTCAATGTTATTTGTGCGTTAACTACCAAGGGATTTTCAAGAGTTAGGTACTGTTAATTATTAATTAATGTTACTGTAACACCAAATTGATTTAAAAGAGGCGATATAAATGTAAAACTATAATAAAAAACAAAGGACGGGGTAAAGTGGGAAACAATCTACAGTTTTTTTTAGAAGATGCAATCTTTCAGTATGGAAATAGAACAGCCTATCAATTTCAGAAAAAGAGATACAGGTATAAAGATATTGATTTGTTATCAAATCAGCTAGCCAATGCTTTGAATTCTCATGATATCTTTTTGGGAGATAGAATAGGTGTTTTAACAAATAATCCTATTCATAATATAATAACGTATTTAGCGGCACTAAAGATTGGGGCAGTATGTGTGCCATTAAATCCAGGACAAGATCAAATGATAGTTAACGACATAAAAAAAGATTCAAAAATCAAAAGTTTTATAGTAGATGAAAAAATGTATGAATTTTATCAACCAAGCACATTTCAAGAGCAATCTGTTTTTTCATTAGAGTCCCTTCAAGATTCAAGTTCAGTTTGTGACTTGAAAGATATACAATGCTTTTCTACAGACTATATAAGTCTAGATATAGAAGATAATAATGAGTCTTTTATTTTCTTTACTTCAGGCTCAACAGGTGTTAAAAAAGGTGTTGTTTTACAAAGAAAAAGTTTATTGGAATTTATTAAATGGGGAGGTGATTTCTTAGAAGTTAAACCTAATGATAAATTTTTATGCCATGCGCCATTATATTTTGACATGTCTTTATTTTCACTGTTTATCCCATTTTTTTCAGGTGGAATGTGTGTACTTACATCTAATGATCAAAGAAATAATCCACGATATTTAAACCAACTAATTAAGGAGGAACAGGTAAGTATTTTACATTTGGTTCCCTCGTCATTGAAATTACTTCTAAATGAAAAAAATCAGGATTATAAATCTGTTCGCTTCTTAGGATTAGCTGGAGAGGCATTACCATCTGGTGATATACAAGGGGTTAGAGATTTATTTAAACATGCGGATATTGTGAATTTTTATGGGAGTACAGAGGTAAATGAAGCGTTAGCATTCTCTCTTCCAAAAGATGTGGAAGGCATGGAAAGCCTGCCAATTGGTAAACCATTAAAGCATGTAGAAGTGAGAGTATTAAATCAAGATTTATTTCCTTGTAAAGATGGTGAGGTAGGTGAATTATATGTAAATTCATCTACAATGTTAAAGTGTTATGTTAACAAATCAATAGATACGACCTTTAAATTTTTAGATGATAATTTAAAGTTGAAATATTTCCCAACTGGTGATTTAGTGAAGTTTGAAAATGATCTGTTTTATTATATGGGTAGAAAAGATGACATGGTAAAGATTCAAGGGAAAAGAGTGTATCTTTCAGAGGTACGGGATATAGTATCTAACCATAAAGCAATTAATGAGGTCTTTGTATGTATGTACGAAGGAAGTCTTATTTCAATTGTTAGTAGTAATACGGCCATTAACTCTTTAGAAATGAGAGTATATTGTTCTATATATTTAGAGCCTCATGCTATACCATCCAAGTTTATTTTTATGGAGGATCACTTGCCTAAAACTAGCACTGGTAAGATTGATAGAAAACTATTGCAGGAATGTTTAGGGGGATAATTATGTTAGCAAAATGTATAGAAGAGTTTATTAAAGATGAAATATTTATGGATGGGTCTATAGATTCTATCCCTGGAGATCTAGATTTAATAACTACAGGAGTGCTTAATTCGCTGGGGATTATGAAATTAATTGATTATATTGAGAATCTAAAGAAAGTTAAATTTAAAGGGGAAGATATTGTAATAGATAATTTTTCATCCATTAATAAAATTGTAAAATTTATTGATGGGTAAATAAATTTTATTGGTATTAATTTGGATACATCATAAATATTTTTATAAACGTTCGGAGGTATATATGGGTAATATTTATGGAGAATGGAAAGATTTAACGAGATTTAAAAGGAATACTGCTACATTATTGTTTTCAGGGGGATTAGATAGTTTATATACTGCATATCAATTGAAAATGAATGATATTGAAACACATGCAATTTTAATTGATGTTGGCCAAGAGATTCCCAAGAATTTATTTAATTTGTCTGAATTATTGAATATTAAACTTGTAATTATAGATGCAAAAGATAAATTGTGCGAAGAATATATTAAACTAGGGATAATGTCAAACGCTCTATATAATAATCATTTTCCTATTTCTTCAAGCTATACTCGACCATTGTTCTCAAAAATAGTATGTGAATATGCTAAAAAGGCTAATAGTTCATTGATTGTCCATAACTCAACACCTTATCAAAACTCAGCTATGCGTTTTAACCTTTCTATTATGGCAAAATATCCTCAGGCAAATATTTTTTGTCCAGCGATTGGGGAGTATGTAACACGAGAAGAAAAGAAGAGAATTATTGAAAAGGAGTTAGGAATATACGTAAGTGAGTATTCGAAGTACTCTGTCGATGAAAATTTGTGGTGCAGAGTAATTGAGAACGATACATTAGAATGCACTGAAATAGAAATAGCAAATGATGTATTTAAATGGACAAGCAATAAAAACAATATGGAGGATTATTACTTGGAGTTAACTTTTAAAAATGGTCTACCATATAAAATTAATAATCAAGTTCTAAGTTTAAAGGAGATTATTAATACTTTAAATAGTAGTCTCTCCGGTTACGGGATTGGAAGATATGCGGGTCTGGAAGATAGTAGTTTTGGGGTTAAGAATCCTGAAATAAGAGAAGCACCTGCAGCGATGTTGATTCACCAGTCACATTTATTGTTAGAAGAAATGATTTTAACAGATGAAGAATTAAGAGTTAAATCATTGCTTGATAGAGAATGGACAAATCTGGTCGTACAAGGCGGGTGGTTTAGTCCGTTAAAGTCATGCATGGAAGAAAGTATTAAATGCTTTAATAAATACATTAATGGACAAATTAAGTGGAAAATATCTGAAAATAATATTTTTTGTGTTGCTAAGGATTCTAAGAATAGTATGAGTTTCTCTAAATTCGATAATTTTATTAATGAATTTAGTCCTTACTCTATTAATAGTTTCTTTCAGCAAAGAGCACGTGAAATGAGAATAGGATTAGAAAGGGAGGAAGATTAATGAAAGATTACAATGAATGTTGGGAGTTTAAATTAGAAGAAAATGAGAAAAATCAGTTAAAAAAAATAATTGATGAGCTTCCACGTTTAAATAGGTTTGATGAAATAGATGATGCATTCTTAAATGAATTAGAAGTGGTGAAAAGTAAATTGCCAGTTAGGATTTTAAAAGAGCTGGTTTCATTTAAGCGGTCATCAAATTTATATGGAACAATTAAATTTTCTAATTTACCTACTGATGCTAGCTTGCCAATTACGCCTGAGAAAGGTGAGTTTGCTAAGGGAAAGGTGACAAATGTAAGTGAGTATATATTATTGTTATTTATGCTTTGCTTAGGGGAACCCCTAGCATATGAAGATGAAAAAGGTGGATTATTAATTCAAAATATCTGTCCAGTAAAGGGAGAGGAAAAGAAACAAGAAAATACAGGATCTGATTTATTAGAGTTTCACACAGAGGATGGCTTTCATCCATATAAACCAGATTTTTTAGCTTTGTATTGTGTTAAATCGGACAGAGATAATAAAGCTAAAACCATTACTTCTTCTATCAGAAGAGTTTTAAAGCATTTACCCAATGATGCAATAGAAATATTAAGAGAACCACTATATGCAATTAAACCTCCGTCTTCATTTGGAAATGACAATCAAGACGATTTGCTTCAAACAATACCAGTACTAAGTGGAACATTATTAGATCCGGAGATTTGTATGGATTTTTATTTGATGAAGCCTCAAAATGAATTAGCTGCTTGGGCATTAGATTGCTTAAAGAAAGAACTTTTAAATGCATCTATAGGCGTAATTCTTCAGAAAGGTGAATTATTAATAGTTGACAATAAAAAAGCAATACATGCTAGAACAGAATTTGTACCTAAATACGATGGAGAGGATCGTTGGCTACAAAGAATGTTTGTGGTTAGAGACATTCATGCTTCTGTGGCATCCCGGAGTTTTGGTAAACGCATATGTTCTCCAGTCAATGTGATACTTGGTCAAAAAAATCAAAGGTATAAGGAGTTAGTATTAAATGGTGAATAATTCCTATGAGCATTATAGAAGGGGAGTAAATTGTTATTGGAATAGCATGTCTCTTTTGTTAGAGCAGCATGGATTAGAGCATATGATTTTAAAGCATTTATCATTTGGGTATATTTATAGTAATTCTAAATTAGATATAACATTTGAACTTGAAGCTGAATCTTCAAACTCGCTTGGGTGGTTGGACCAATATATAAACATTAAAAGGTATAGATTGAGTGAAGAAGAATTATATGAGTTTTTAAAGCAAAATAAAGATCCATTTTTATTATGTGTTAATATTAAAGCCCTTGCAAGTGAATATCGATCTTTCCCTAATATTCATGATTATCATTATTTAAATGTTGTAAGTATAGAGGATGAAAGTGTAAGAGTTAAAGATCAATATTTTGGATATAGGGGTTTAATCCCTATAAATCTTATTTTAAAAGCTATCCAACCCGATACTATTGTACAAATTGGAGAAGTCATTCAATTGGAAGTAAATTATGATTACTTAAAGGAAAAATCTAAAGATATAATTAACCTTATAAGGAATGAACTATTGATGAGGTTTGATCAATATTTAGAGGGAACTTTTAAATTTGATGGTGTTTTAAATTATGTTGGAAAAAAAGCACTTGAAAAATTATCTGAAGAATTAGATACTGTGATTTTTTCAGCAATAGAGCGTGCAGAAAGTATACAAGATAATTGGAATTACTTATTAAGAAGGTTTAACACTTCCTTTATTTATAGTAGGGAAGGAATGATATTCTACTTAACTAAGTATAAAAATTTGTTTCCATTTGATATTAGTATTTTGGTTAATTGTATGGAGGAATCCCTTGCAATTACAAGACATATGTCTTTCCTTATTATACAAGCTAATTTAAAGAAAAAAGGTCCCGAGGATTTAATAAGATCTTTTAAACAAAAGTTAGAAGAAGTTATTAAAATTGAAGAGAAAATTTATGAACAAATTAACTTGTTACGTAGTGAATTAGATAAAATTTCTATTTAACACCTTTTATGGGGATTTTACGTAAATGTTATTTGGAAAGTCAATAATTTTATTACCTTGCTCAATTGGACTTACGATTAGTAAAAAACAAATTTTATTTTTTAGGTAATATATAAGTATTAATTATATAAATATACATGTTCTAAATAGCCAAGGGAGAGGATTAATATGCTAAATAATTGTATAGAACCGCAAATGCTTTATTTGAATAGAGATGATATTTTGAAATTGGGTAATAATAGTTCTAAAATTTATGTAGATGCAATTAGAAAGGCTTTAGTTTTGCATTCAGAAAAAAATTTTAGTCAGCCATTAAAACCGTATTTAAAAACGTATCAAAAAGATGAGCATATTGCAGATAGGATTATTGCAATGCCTGCATATTTGGGGGAACCGGCAGTTTCAGGGATTAAATGGATTGGAAGTAAATATAACAACCCAATAAAAAGAAACATGGAACGTGCTAGTGCACTAATTATTTTAAATAATCCTGAAACAAACTTCCCGGTTGCTATTCTAGAAGGTAGTGTAATTAGTTCAATGAGGACAGCAGCAGTTACTGTAGTAGCTTCACAACATTTAGCTAAGAAAAATTTTGGGGAATTATCAATTATAGGATGTGGGTTGATTGCTAAAAAACATTTGCAATCAATGCTGGAAAATTTCAATAATATAAAAAACGTATACTTATATGATTTATCTGTAGATAAAGCAAATGAGCTTGCAGATGTATTCAAACAAAATTACACTAATGTACATTTTGAAGTGTGCACAAACTTGAAAAATGTTGTTGAAGAAGCAGAAGTTTTAGTAACATGTACAGTTACAGATAAGCCTTATATTCAAGCGGAATGGTTAAAAAAAGGTGTATTTGTTAGTAATATTTCGATTATGGATTTAGAGAAAGATACTTTTTTAAAGGCTGATAAAGTAGTTGTAGATGATTGGGACCAAGCCAATCGGGAAAAGAAAATAATTAATCAATTAGTTGAAGAAGGTAAGTTTTCAAGAGATATGTTATATGCTGAATTAGGAGAGGTCGTTTCAGGAAAAAAAGTAGGAAGAGAAAGTGAAGATGAAATAATTATTTTAAATCCAATGGGAATGGCAATAGAAGATATTTCATGTGCATATGAATTATATGAAAAGGCACGTAATCAAAACATTGGGACAAAGTTAAGTCTGTATTAAAGGATACTTAAAGTATTGTTGCTTTGAGTAATATAATAATTGGTTATTATAGCATATTAAAGTATTTATACCTCCTTTTCTCTCAATTAACTTAATAGGAGAGAAAGGGAGGTGAACGATTTAATATTCTGATTTTATTAATTGTACATATTTAAAAGATTAATAGCATGTCTTTTTATTAAATCAACCATCTCGACAGGTTCTTGAACTTTCGCATTAGCACCGAGTCCAAAGAAGAATTCACTCATGTAAGGGATTTCTTCTTTATTTAAATGTGTATTAATGGTACCAGATCCATCTTTAGACATTTTAATATTTTCTCTAACCCAAGGATTAAAGTCACATTTTAATACACCTTCTCTAGTCAATGAAACCCGTAAATTCACTAATTCGGATGGTTTAGAGTCAATGGTGTTAAACCATCGATCTAATGATAAGTTAGTAAAGTCTTTTTTTTGATGGTATTCGTGTTTTATTTCAAAAGATACGATTCTATCTACTCTAAATAGTCTATTTTGTTTTCGCATAAAGCAATATGCTGGTAAATACCAATAACCATTACAACTATACACTCCTATTGGCTGAATAATTCTTTTTGATGTCCCTTTTTTCGATTCGTACTCAATTTTTATTACTTCTTGGTTTATTGCAGCATTCATTGTTTCTTTTAAAAATAAGTTTCTTTCTTTTCTTTTAGGAGTTAAAAAAATAATTCGTTTACTCATTGAATCTATTTGTTTTTTTAACTCCATTGGAAGGTAATGATAAAATTTATCCAATGCTGATTTTACGTCATTTTCAAAGGGTAAAGAATTATGATACTGTAAGGATTGACATGCAAAAAATATAGAGATTGCTTCATTATGAGAGAATGCAATAGAGGGTAATAGATTATTTTGGTTAATTAAACGAAACCCGCCATGCGGCCCTCTTTCTGAATAAAGGGGGATACCGAAGCTGCATAATTCATTTAGATCCCTAGAAATTGTACGAGTTGAGACATTAAATTCATCTGAGAGTTCTTTTATAGTAAACTGTTTCTTTGTGTTAATCTTTAATAATATATTAAAGAGTCGTTCTATTTTAGCCATATTTTTAACCTTCTTTTCTTAAAATATTTTTTGTATATATGACAAAAGGTGTCTTGTTCCCATGTTACGATTGAAATGTTCAAATAACGAAATGGAGGCGAAAGAATGTACGGTAAATTAATGATAACCACCCTAAAGAATGCCACGGTATATAAATTTAATGTACTAACTAAGGTGATTGCAACAATCATCGCAGTGTTTGCAGTAAGGCAAGTTTGGACAGTGTTATATGAAAATCCTCCTGCTAACGGAGTAAACGTTTCTTTAAGTAACATGCTAACCTATATGACTATTGCAATTATATTACAATCTTTATATACACCCACAATAGTTTGGGAAGTAAGTGAAAAAATTCAAAATGGTCAGATTGCACATGAATTTCAACGTCCTTGGAGCTTTGAATTTGCAATGCTATTTCGTTCTTTAGGAATGATCCTCGCTAATATACTTACGGTTGTTTTACCAATTGCAGTAATAACCTTGTTTATTTTTCCTATTCAAGTAAGCGGTTCGTGGCTTATGTGGTTATTTTTTATCATTAGTATTACATTTGGTATTATTATAAATTTTTGTATCCAGCTTTTTATTGCATTATTATCTTTTATTTTTGTAGAGGTTTGGGGATTTGAAATAGTTGTCAGCCTAGCAACCTCATTTTTGTCGGGACAGTTAATCCCTCTTTGGTTTTTTCCGGAATTTTTGCAAAAAATAGCAGAAATTTTACCTTTTAGGGGGATGTATGATATTCCTCTATCAATTATAACAGATAGGATAAATATTCAAAATACTCTGGAATTACTGGCTTTTCAGGGAGTTTGGGTTGCTGTTTTAGTACTTATGATTCGTGTTGTTGTTAAATATTTCCAGAAACTTCTGGTAGTAGCAGGAGGATAAGGAAGGGGAGCACAGATATGGAATATTTAAAATTATATTTTAAAATGCAAGGAGCAAATATTCGTTCAAGAATGGCGTATCCGTTTAACTTTTTTTTAGGGATTTTTTGTGTTACGTGTTTCGGAATTTTTTCCACGTTGTTTATTTGGGTACTTACAAGAAACTTCCCTAGTGTAGCAGGATGGAACTTTTATGAGATCCTATTCGTTTCATCTTTTAATATGCTTTCTTATTCTTTAGGGCTCCTTTTCTTTATTCATATTATGGAAATTGATCATTTTGTACGTAATGCAGAATTTGATAGGATACTTATTCGTCCGATGAACTCATTACTGCAATTTGCAAGTAAACAATTTAATATAAATAGTTTGGGGACGGTAATCTATGCCATTGGTGCTTTAATATACGCAGGGTTTCATATTGAAGGATGGACAATAGTAACAATTTTGTATACAGTACTATTAATTATATGTGGATCAATAGTATCTGTATCTATCCATCTTATTCTAGGATCCACATCATTTATTACCTTACAAAGTGGTGGTTTGTTCCAAATGTTGGATACGATTTATACTAATGTTGATAATTATCCTATTATTATCTTTCCGAAATGGATACAAGTATTTTTAACTTTTATATTACCAATCGGATTTATAGGTTATTATCCTAGTGCTGGTTTGCTAGGAAAGGGTTCATATTTGTTTAATGACTATATTATATTAGTTTGCATCGGTGTAACTGCTATATTAGCTATTTTAAGTTATATGTTCTGGAATTTTTGTATTAAATTTTATTCAGGAGCGGGTTCTTAATTATTTATATTTTGGAGGTGTATATTTTGATTATTCAAGCAAAAAACTTATCTAGAGAGTTTACTGTATATTCTAAAAATAACGATTCCTTTTTTATGCTAAATCAAATTATTGGTCGAAAAGGTACAAAGAAAAAAGTGGTAGATAATATAAATATGTATATAGAAGAAGGGGAAATAGTAGGATATCTAGGGCCTAATGGAGCAGGAAAATCAACAACTATAAAAATGCTTTCTGGTGTACTTACTCCAACATCGGGTGAACTTACTGTTTTAGGTAAAGAACCTAGTAAGAACAGAAAAGAACACGCGAAGAATATAGGAGTACTTTATGGACAAAGAACACAGTTATGGTGGGACTTACCATTAAAGGATTCTTTTGAATTATTGAAGGCGATTTATAAAATTGATTCTCAGTTATATAAGAAAAGATTATCTAATTTTATTGAAATTTTGGATATGGAGGATTTCTTAAATAGACCTGTACGTCAGTTATCTTTGGGACAAAGGATGAGAGGCGAAATGGTTGCAACCCTTCTACATTCACCTCCTATTCTTTTTTTAGACGAGCCTACAATAGGTTTAGACGTTTTAGCTAAGCTTAAAATACAAGAATTTCTTAAATTTTTAAATAAAGAAGAGGGAACTACAATCCTTATTACATCTCATAACATGGATGATATAGAAAAGTTATGTAACAGAATCGTACTAATAGATCAAGGGAAAATCATGTTTGATGGATCGAAAGAGAGTTTGAAAAGAAAAACAACTAGAAAAGATTTATTGATAATTGAAGTATCACCAGAAGATATGAATAAGACTTCTAGTATCATCCCAATAAGACGCGAAGAAAATACACTATATTTTGAAGTTAGTACACATGAAGAGGTTCCACAACTTATCAATGAATTATCCAAACAGTTTAGGATTTTAAAAATAGAGGTTGAAACTCCAGGAATCGAACAAGTATTAAGAGAGTTGTATGAAAAAAAACAATATGAGGTAATGCTTTAACAGTAAATTAACATTAAAATGAGTAAAGAATAATGGGAATATCATAGTAGTTATGAGATGATAATAGAGCCAAAAGGAAAGATAGAAGGTCCACTTTAAGCTAAGAGGAATTGTATATCTACTATAAAATATAGTGTCAATTTTGGTCTATAACAAATAATAAAATGACGTGTTGTTTCTTGCATCAGTTTTTCTTTTTACATTTGATAGCCTATCATTTGAATGTAAACCCCTGTAATATTTTTATTTAGTAGGTTACCTTTTAAGGATAAATTCCAAAAAGGTAACTTTTTTTTGGAAATATTCCATAATTTATTTTTAGGAAGGTAATGTTACGGTATTCATTTAGCATTATCTTTACATTGCATAAACCATGAAATTGAAAAAATTTGTGGTTTATTTTATCATTTTAGCCAAGAAGACT
>NZ_JXIS01000085.1:0-12321 GCF_000836715.1 Bacillus sp. L_1B0_5
TTAGGTTTTTTTGTGTTTATTTTTATTTACCGAATGTTATAATCCATAAATTTAATAACGCTAAAGACGAAAAAAGAATGAAATAGAGACTTTTTAAAATAGGACACATTATTTCTATCATAAGTATATATTTTAAATAATGAGATGCTATAAATAAGTATTCAATAATTACAACAATTACTGCGATAGAAAAAATAAATAGGATAATAGCGTAGTTCTTTCTTTCATGTTTATCCTCCTTAGAAATTAAATCGTTATAATAAAAGTTCTATTGATGTGTAGAATACAAGAGTGTACATATTTTGATTTAAAACATACTGAAGTACTATATAAACGATTATAAGTAAATAGATCTCTAGAAATATATATTCTAATTCCCTTTTCTTCTTGCATATAGTTGCAATTCTTCTTTTGAATATAACTAAAACACGAACGTTATTGACTACTAATAAAAAAACATTCGATTATTTATTGACATCGTTTATGAAATATTGTTAATATAGCCATAGAAACAATAATATAAGACCTCATATAATCGCGGGGATATGGCCTGCAAGTCTCTACCTAACGACCGTTATTCGTTAGACTATGAGGGGAAGTCACTCGGTATTTTTCTATTCACAAGGGATACGTATGCCTGAGTAGAGCGCTTTCTCTCATAGTAAAAGAGAAACTGTTCTATTTCAGGCTTTTTTTATTTGAATCGGGGGGATTCTAATATGAAATCACTAGTTGGAGTCATAATGGGAAGTACATCAGACTGGGAAACAATGAAATATGCTTGTGACATTTTAGATGAATTAAATATACCGTATGAGAAAAAAGTTGTATCCGCTCATCGGACTCCGGATTATATGTTTGAATATGCAGAGACGGCTCGTGAACGTGGATTGAAGGTTATTATTGCTGGAGCTGGTGGAGCAGCACATTTACCAGGAATGGTTGCAGCGAAGACAAATCTTCCTGTAATTGGAGTTCCAGTTCAATCAAAAGCATTAAACGGCTTAGATTCATTATTATCCATCGTCCAAATGCCAGGGGGTGTTCCAGTTGCAACTGTTGCAATTGGTAAAGCCGGTTCAACGAATGCTGGATTACTTGCTGCACAAATACTTGGATCATTCTATGATGATATACATGATGCATTAGAATTGAGACGAGAAGCGATTGAAAAAGATGTGCGTGAAGGTAGTGAGCTAGTATGACGAGAATCATTTTACCTGGAAAAACAATCGGCATTATTGGAGGCGGCCAGCTAGGAAGAATGATGGCATTGGCAGCCAAGGAGATGGGATATAAAATTGCTGTTTTAGATCCTACAAAGCATTCACCATGTGCACAAGTTGCTGATATTGAAATTGTTGCACCGTATGACGATTTAAAGGCAATTCAGCATTTAGCAGAGATAAGTGATGTTGTCACATATGAATTTGAGAATATTGATTATAGATGTTTACAATGGCTTGAAAAACATGCTTACTTGCCACAAGGTAGTCAGTTGTTAAATACAACGCAAAATCGTTTTACAGAAAAGAATGCGATTGAGAAAGCTGGGTTACCAGTAGCAACGTATAGATTAGTTCAAAATCAAGATCAGCTTACAGAAGCAATTGCTGAGTTATCATTCCCTTCCGTCTTAAAAACGACGACAGGTGGATATGATGGGAAAGGGCAAGTTGTTTTAAGAAGTGAGGCTGATGTTGAGACAGCAAGAAATCTTGTGGATAAAGCAGAGTGTATTTTAGAGAAATTGGTGCCTTTTGAAAAAGAAGTATCTGTTATTGTGATTCGTAGTGTAAGTGGTGAAACGAAAGTGTTTCCAGTAGCAGAAAATATTCATGTAAATAACATTTTACATGAATCTATCGTTCCAGCTCGCATTACAGAAGAGCTTTCTCAAAAAGCAATTGCTTATGCAAAGGTACTTGCGGATGAATTAAAACTTGTGGGAACACTAGCAGTAGAGATGTTTGCTACAACTAATGGTGAGATTTACATTAATGAATTAGCACCAAGACCTCACAATTCAGGACACTACACACAGGATGCATGTGAAACGAGTCAATTTGGTCAACATATTCGAGCAATCTGTAATTTACCTCTAGGAGAAACAAATTTGTTAAAACCAGTTGTCATGGTAAACATTTTAGGCGAACATATAGAAGGGGTCCTAAGACAAGTGAATAGACTAACCGGGTGCTATTTACACTTGTATGGAAAAGAAGAAGCAAAAGCACAGCGAAAAATGGGGCATGTTAATATTTTAAATGATAATATTGAAGTTGCTCTAGAAAAAGCGAAGAGTTTGCATATTTGGGACCATCAAGAACAACTGTTGGAGGGAAAAAGATGATTAGTCGTTATACACGCCCTGAAATGGGTGCGATTTGGACGGAAGAGAACAAATTTAAAGCGTGGTTAGAAGTTGAGATTTTAGCTTGTGAAGCATGGGCTGAGCTTGGCGACATTCCAAAAGAAGATGTTAAAAAAATTCGTGAACATGCATCATTTGATATTGATCGTATTTATGAAATTGAAAAAGAAACACGTCATGACGTAGTTGCATTCACTCGTGCTGTATCAGAAACGCCGACATTAGGCGAAGAACGTAAATGGGTTCATTACGGTTTAACATCTACAGACGTAGTAGATACAGCATTATCTTACATCTTAAAACAAGCGAATGAAATCATATTAAAAGACTTAGAGAACTTTGTAAGCATTTTAGCTAACAAAGCGAAAGAGCATAAATACACAATCATGATGGGAAGAACACACGGTGTTCATGCAGAACCAACGACATTTGGTTTAAAACTTGGTCTTTGGTATGAAGAGATGAAACGTAACGTAGAGCGTTTCAAACAAGCTGCTGATACAGTTCGTGTTGGTAAACTATCTGGTGCAGTTGGTACATATGCAAATATCGATCCATTCGTAGAAAAATATGTTTGTGAAAACTTAGGATTAGAAGCAGCACCAATTTCAACACAAACATTGCAACGTGATCGTCACGCACACTACATGTCGACACTTGCATTAATCGCAACATCTATCGAAAAGATGGCAGTTGAGATTCGTGGTTTA
This sequence comes from Bacillus sp. L_1B0_5, assembly GCF_000836715.1. NCBI lineage: Bacteria > Bacillati > Bacillota > Bacilli > Caryophanales > Bacillaceae > Bacillus > Bacillus sp. L_1B0_5. Next base: position 3,085 of record NZ_JXIS01000085.1, read on the forward strand.
CAAAAGAGTGAAACACGTGAAGTTGAAGAGGCTTTCGCAAAAGGTCAAAAAGGTTCTTCTGCAATGCCGCATAAACGTAATCCAATTGGTTCTGAAAATATGACTGGTTTAGCTCGTGTTATCCGCGGTTATATGATGACAGCTTATGAGAATGTTCCATTATGGCATGAGCGTGACATTTCTCACTCTTCAGCAGAACGTGTAATTTTACCAGATGCTACAATCGCATTAAATTACATGTTAAATCGCTTTGGTAATATCGTTAAAAACTTAACTGTATACCCAGAGAATATGAAACGCAATATGACAAGAACATACGGCTTAATTTATTCTCAGCGCGTAATGCTTACACTAATCGACAAAGGTATGGTACGTGAAGAAGCTTATGATATCGTACAGCCTAAAGCGATGGAAGCTTGGGAAACACAAGTACAATTTAAAGAGCTTGTTGAAGCTGATGAGCGTATTACAAGTAAGTTAACACAAGAAGAAATTAATGAATGCTTCAACTATGAGCATCATATGCAACATGTTGATACAATCTTTGAACGCCTTGGATTAAACGAAGCGTAAAATTTCATATGGCACAGAATAGAGTCATTCTGTGCCATTCTTTATAAAAACATTATTCACATTTTTCAAACTACAGGGGGCTTGCGAAATGCAAAAGCTAGAATTGCTGTATGAAGGTAAGGCAAAAAGAATTTATCGTACAGAATCAGCAGATATGGTTTGGGTAGAGTACAAAGATAGTGCGACTGCTTTCAATGGGGAGAAAAAAGAGACGATTACAGGAAAAGGTCGTTTGAACAATGAGATTACAACTTTATTGTTCAGAAAGTTACAAGAAGTAGGAATTAAAACACATTTTGTTGAGAAGTTATCTGAAACAGAACAACTTGTTAAAAAAGTGAGTATTATTCCTTTAGAAGTTGTCACAAGAAATGTAATTGCAGGAAGTCTTTCAAAACGATTAGGAATGGAAGAGGGAACTGTACTTGCAGAACCAATCGTAGAATTTTACTTCAAAGATGATGATTTAGGAGATCCACTTGTAACGGAAGATCATATTCGTGTATTAAACGTTGCATCGCCAGAGCAAGTAAGTGTATTACGAAATATGGCTCTACAAATCAATCAAGTGTTGATTGATCATTTCGCAAGCTGTCGCGTAAGATTAGTAGATTTCAAATTAGAGTTTGGTGTAACGGAAGAAGGAGAAATCATTTTAGCGGATGAAATTTCACCAGATACTTGTCGTTTATGGGATGAAACGAGCAATGAAAAGTTTGATAAAGACGTATTCCGTCGCGATCTTGGAAATTTAACAGATGCTTATGAAGAGATTTTAAAACGTTTAGGGGGAATTTCACATGTATAAAGTTAAGGTATATGTAACATTAAGAGAAAGCGTATTAGATCCACAAGGAACAGCGGTAAAAGGAGCACTTCATAGTCTTTCATTCACAGAAGTACAAGACGTTCGAATCGGAAAGTACATGGAATTAACGATTGATAAATCTGTATCTGATTTAGATAGCAAGGTAAAAGAAATGTGTGAAAAACTATTAGCGAACGTTGTAATGGAAGACTTCCGTTATGAAGTTGAGGAGGTTGTCGCACAGTGAAATTTGCCGTAATAGTATTTCCGGGTTCGAACTGTGATGTCGATATGTTCCATGCAATTAAAGATGAGCTTGGCGAAGAAGTAGATTACGTTTGGCACGATACAGAGAATTTAGATGAATATGATGCAATTTTATTACCAGGTGGATTCTCTTACGGTGACTACTTACGCTGCGGTGCTATTTCTCGCTTTGCTAATGCAATGAAAGCAGTGCAAAAAGCTGCTGAGCAAGGAAAGCCGATTTTAGGTGTATGTAATGGATTCCAGATTCTTGTTGAATCAGGATTACTACCAGGAGCGTTAATGAGAAACGAAAACTTAAAGTTTATGTGTCGCACTGTTCAGTTGCGTGTTGAAAATAATGAAACGATGTTTACATCACAATATGAAAAAGATGAAGTAATCAATATTCCAATCGCTCATGGTGAGGGGAATTACTATTGTGACGAAGCGACTCTTAAAAGATTAGAAGAGAATAATCAAATTGCATTCCGTTACGTAGAAAACCCTAACGGTAGCGTTTCAGATATTGCTGGTATTGTAAACGAAAAAGGAAATGTACTTGGTATGATGCCACACCCAGAGCGTGCTGTAGATGAATTACTTGGCGGTGCTGAAGGGTTAAAAGTCTTTCAATCTATCTTAAAACAGTGGAGGGAAACATATGTCGTTAATGCTTGAACCAAATCCAACACAAATTAAAGAAGAGCGTATATATGCGGAAATGGGGCTAACAGACGAAGAGTTTGCCATGGTTGAAAAGATTTTAGGTCGTCTGCCAAATTATACAGAAACAGGGTTATTCTCTGTAATGTGGTCTGAACATTGTAGTTATAAAAATTCAAAACCAGTTCTTCGTAAGTTTCCAACGACAGGCGAGCGCGTTCTGCAAGGACCTGGAGAAGGTGCTGGAATTGTAGATATCGGTGATAATCAAGCTGTTGTATTTAAAATGGAAAGTCATAACCATCCTTCAGCTATTGAACCATATCAAGGAGCAGCAACAGGTGTTGGTGGTATTATTCGTGACGTATTCTCTATGGGAGCACGTCCGGTAGCTCTATTAAACTCACTTCGTTTCGGTGAATTACAGTCACCACGTGTGAAATATTTATTCGAAGAAGTAGTAGCGGGAATTGCAGGATACGGTAACTGCATCGGTATTCCGACTGTTGGCGGCGAAGTACAATTTGATCCATGTTATGAAGGAAATCCACTTGTAAATGCAATGTGCGTAGGTTTGATTAACCACGAAGATATTAAAAAAGGGCAAGCGCACGGTGCTGGTAACACAGTAATGTACGTAGGAGCATCAACTGGTCGTGACGGTATTCACGGTGCAACATTCGCGTCGGAAGAACTATCTGAAAGCTCAGAAGCGAAACGTCCAGCGGTTCAAGTAGGGGATCCATTTATGGAAAAACTTCTTATTGAAGCGTGTTTAGAATTGATTCAATCTGATGCACTTGTTGGAATTCAAGATATGGGTGCGGCTGGTTTAACATCATCATCTGCAGAAATGGCAAGTAAAGCAGGAATGGGTATTGAAATGTACTTAGATGATGTACCACAACGTGAAACAGGAATGACACCATATGAAATGATGCTATCTGAATCACAAGAGCGTATGTTAATTGTTGTGAAAAAAGGTAGAGAGCAAGAAATAGTAGATTTATTTGAGAAGTATGGTCTTGCAGCGGTTACGATGGGGAAAGTAACGGAAGATAAAATGCTTCGTTTATTCCATAAAGGTGAAAAGGTAGCTGAAGTTCCAGCAGATGCGTTAGCAGAAGAAGCACCAATTTATCATAAGCCTTCAAAAGAAGCGGCATACTTTGCTGAATTCCAAGCAATGAAAATGGAAACACCAAAAGTAGAAAATTATAAAGAAGCGTTATTCGCTCTATTACAACAACCAACAATTGCAAGTAAAGAGTGGGTATACGATCAATACGATTACCAAGTTCGCACAAGCACAGTGGTTACACCAGGTTCGGATGCAGCAGTTGTACGTGTACGCGGTACAGAAAAAGGATTAGCAATGACGACAGATTGTAACTCTCGCTACATTTATCTAGATCCAGAAATGGGCGGTAAAATTGCAGTAGCAGAGGCAGCGCGTAATATCGTATGTTCTGGCGGGGAGCCACTTGCAATTACAGATTGCTTAAACTTCGGTAACCCAGAAAAACCAGAAATCTTCTGGCAGATTGAGAAATCAGTAGACGGTATGAGTGAAGCTTGTCGCACATTACAAACACCAGTTATCGGCGGAAACGTATCGATGTATAACGAGCGTAGTGGCGAAGCTGTATATCCAACACCAACTGTTGGGATGGTCGGACTTGTACATGACTTAAAACATGTAACAACACAAGAGTTTAAGCAAGCTGGTGATTTAGTTTATGTAATCGGTGAGACGAAAGCTGAGTTTGGCGGAAGTGAATTACAGAAAATGATTCACGGCAAAATTTTCGGTCAATCACCAAGTATTGATTTAGATGTAGAATTAAAACGCCAAAAACAAGTATTAGAAGCAATTCAAGCTGGTCTTGTTCAATCTGCACATGATGTTGCTGAAGGTGGCTTAGCAGTTGCAATTTCAGAAAGTGCGATTGGTGCTAAAGGCTTAGGTGCTACTGTGAAATTAGATGGAGAAGCAACAGCAGCATTATTCGCTGAATCACAGTCTCGCTTCGTGCTAACTGTAAAACGTGAAAATAAAGAGGCGTTTGAGAAAGTGGTAGAAGCAATCCAAGTTGGAGAAGTAACAAGTACAAATGAAGTAACAATTCATAATGAAGAAAATGAAGTATTACTTACAGCAAATGTAGATGAAATGAGAAAGGCTTGGAAAGGGGCAATCCCATGCTTGCTGAAATAAAGGGGTTAAACGAAGAATGTGGCGTTTTCGGAATTTGGGGGCATGAAAATGCGGCACAAGTTTCATACTACGGATTGCACAGTTTACAGCACCGTGGGCAAGAAGGCGCAGGCATTGTCGTAAATAATGGGGAAAAAATCGTCGGTCACAAGGGGTTAGGTTTAATATCAGAAGTGTTTTCAAGAGGTGAGCTAGAAGGATTAAATGGAAAATCAGCAATCGGACATGTACGATATGCAACAGCTGGTGGAAGTGAAGTTGCTAACGTTCAACCATTGTTGTTCCGTTTTTCCGATCATAGTATGGCGTTAGCTCATAACGGAAATTTAATTAATGCAAAAATGCTTCGCCGTGAATTAGAAGCAGAGGGCAGTATTTTTCAAACTAGTTCAGATACAGAAGTACTTTTACATCTTATTAAACGTAGCACGAAAGATTCTTTAATTGAAAGTGTAAAAGAGGCTTTAAATAAAGTGAAAGGTGCGTTTGCGTATCTTTTACTAACTGGAAATGAAATGATCGTTGCATTAGATCCGAATGGGTTCCGTCCGCTTTCAATTGGAAAGATGGGGGATGCTTACGTTGTAGCATCTGAAACATGTGCTTTTGATGTGGTAGGTGCAACATACATTCGTGATGTAGAACCGGGTGAATTACTTATCATTAATGATGAAGGAATTCACGTAGATCGTTTCACAAACGATGTAGAACATGCAATTTGTAGTATGGAATACATTTACTTTGCACGACCAGATTCTAATATTGCAGGCGTTAACGTTCATGCAGCACGTAAAAACATGGGGAAACGTTTAGCGGCAGAAGCTCCTATTGAAGCAGATGTTGTTACTGGTGTACCAGATTCTAGTATTTCAGCTGCGATTGGCTATGCGGAGGCGACAGGTATTCCGTATGAGTTAGGATTAATTAAAAATCGTTACGTTGGACGTACGTTTATCCAACCTTCTCAAGAACTGCGCGAGCAAGGGGTAAAGATGAAGCTTTCCGCAGTAAGAGGTGTGGTTGAGGGGAAACGAGTTGTTATGATTGACGACTCTATCGTAAGAGGAACGACAAGTAAACGAATTGTTCGTATGCTTCGTGAAGCTGGAGCGACAGAAGTTCATGTAAGAATCGCTTCACCACCTCTGAAATATCCATGTTTCTATGGCATTGATATTCAAACGAGAAAAGAATTAATTGCAGCAAATAATACAGTAGAAGAAATCCGTGAAATGATCGGAGCAGATTCTTTAACATTTTTAAGCGAAGATGGATTAGTAGATGCAATTGGACGTCCATATGAAGGGAAATATGGCGGCTTATGTATGGCTTACTTTAATGGGGACTATCCAACAGCTCTTTATGATTATGAGCAAGAGCTTTTAGAAAGTATGAAATAAGAAAAGTGAAAAAAGCTTCTACTTCTTTTGATGTAGAAGCTAGCTTCTTTCTTAAAACGGCCCGCCCTGGATGGGGAGAAATTAAAAGACGAGGTGTAAATAACGATGGCGAATGCATATAAGCAAGCAGGAGTAGATATTGAAGCTGGATATGAAGCGGTATCTCGCATGAAAAAACACGTACAAACAACTATGAGAAAAGAAGTACTAGGCGGTTTAGGCGGTTTTGGAGGTATGTTTGATCTATCAAAATTTGCATTAGAAGAACCTGTATTAGTATCTGGAACAGATGGCGTGGGAACAAAATTGATGCTCGCTTTTATGGCAGATAAACATGACACAATTGGTATTGATGCAGTAGCAATGTGTGTAAATGATATTGTTGTCCAAGGAGCAGAGCCGCTTTTCTTCCTTGATTATATTGCTTGTGGTAAAGCTGAACCTAGTAAAATTGAAAACATCGTCAAAGGTATATCAGAGGGCTGTCGCCAAGCTGGTTGTGCATTAATCGGTGGAGAAACAGCTGAAATGCCAGGAATGTATTCTACGGAAGAATATGATTTAGCTGGTTTTACAGTTGGGATTGTTGATAAAAAGAAAATTGTAACAGGTGAAAAGATTGAAGCTGGTCACGTGCTAATTGGCTTAGCATCTAGCGGTATTCATAGCAATGGTTACTCTTTAGTACGAAAAGTGTTACTAGAAGATGGAGAACTATCTTTAGAGCGTATTTATGGACGCTTAGAACTACCTCTTGGTGAAGAACTATTAAAACCAACGAAAATTTATGTCAAACCTATTTTAGAACTATTGAAGAAGCATGAAGTATACGGTATGGCGCATATTACAGGGGGCGGATTTATTGAAAATATCCCACGTATGTTGCCAGAAGGAATTGGTGCTGAGATTGAACTAGGATCTTGGAAAATTCAGCCGATCTTCCATTTACTTCAAGAAGTTGGAAAGCTGGAAGAGAAAGAAATGTTCAATATTTTTAACATGGGTATTGGTATGGTAGTAGCAGTGAAGGAAGAAGATGCAAAAGATGTTGTTCGTCTTCTTGAAGAGCAAGGAGAAACGGCTCGTATTATTGGACGTACTGTACAAGGAGCTGGCGTTACTTTTAATGGGGGCACAGCACTATGAGTAGATTAGCAGTTTTTGCTTCTGGAAGTGGATCTAACTTTCAATCTCTCGTTAATGCGGTAGAAGAAAAAAGATTGGATGCAGAAATTAGTTTATTAGTATGTGATAAACCAGAAGCACGTGCTGTTGGGCGAGCGCATTATCATCATATTCCGTGTTTCGCTTTTTCAGCGAAAGCATATGAGTCAAAAGAAGCGTTTGAAAAAGAGATATTAAAGAAGCTAGAAGAATATGAAATTGATTATGTTATTTTAGCTGGATATATGCGTTTAATCGGGCCGACGTTACTAGAAACATACGGCGGAAAGATTATTAATATTCATCCATCATTACTACCGAGCTTTCCGGGTAAAGATGCTGTCGGTCAAGCGTTAGAAGCAGGTGTGAAAGTAACTGGAGTAACAATTCATTATGTAGATGCAGGTATGGATACAGGGCCAATTATTGCGCAAGAAGCAGTGGTTGTTTCTGAAGGGGATACGAGAGAAAGCTTACAAAAGAAAATTCAGCAAGTTGAACATAAATTATACGTAAATACAGTGAATCAAATTGTTCAGTCTGTGAAAGAAGCAACTGTTAACTAACATACAACCAGGGGTGAAGGATAAATGAAAAAGCGTGCATTAGTAAGTGTTTCAGATAAAACAGGAGTAGTAGAATTTGTTAAAGGGTTACTAGAGCAAGGGATTGAAGTTATTTCAACAGGTGGTACGAAAAAGTTACTAGAAGAAAACGGCTTACAAGTAATTGGTATTTCTGAAGTAACTGGTTTCCCTGAAATTATGGATGGTCGTGTGAAAACTTTACATCCAAATATTCATGGTGGTCTATTAGCAGTTCGTGATAATGAAACACATGTAGCGCAAATGAATGAACTAGGCATTCAAGCAATTGATTTTGTTGTTGTAAACCTATATCCATTTAAAGAAACAATCGCTAAGCCTGATGTAACATTTGCTGATGCAATTGAAAATATTGATATCGGTGGCCCAACAATGATTCGCTCTGCTGCGAAAAATCATAAATTCGTATCTGTAATTGTAGATCCAGTAGATTATGATATTGTGTTAGCAGAACTAAAAGAGAACGGTGAAGTGGCAGAGGAAACAAAACGTAAACTAGCAGCGAAAGTATTCCGTCATACAGCAGCGTATGATGCGTTAATTTCTAACTACTTAACAGAGCAAATGGGTGAAGAAAGTCCAGAAACATTAACTGTGACATTTGAGAAAAAGCAAGACTTACGTTATGGCGAGAACCCACATCAAAAAGCAACTTTCTATAAAGCGCCATTCGCAGCAACTTCTTCTGTTGCATACGCAGAACAATTACACGGTAAAGAATTATCGTATAACAATATTAATGATGCAGACGCAGCGCTTAGCATCGTAAAAGAATTTACAGAACCAGCAGTAGTAGCAGTAAAACATATGAATCCATGTGGTGTTGGAGTAGGAACTAATATTCACGAAGCATATACTCGTGCTTATGAAGCGGATCCAGTATCAATCTTCGGCGGTATTATTGCAGCAAATCGTGAAATTGATAAAGCTACAGCAGAAAAGTTACATGAAATTTTCTTAGAAATTGTTATCGCACCTTCGTTCTCGCAAGAAGCTTTAGAAGTGTTGCAAAGTAAGAAGAACTTACGCTTACTAACTGTAAATATTGAAAAAGCGACAAGTGCAAGTAAAAAACTAACTTCTGTACAAGGTGGACTTCTCGTTCAAGAGGAAGATACGTTATCATTAGATGAAAGTACAATTTCAATTCCAACGAAACGTGAACCTTCAGAGCAAGAATGGAAAGATTTAAAACTAGCTTGGAAAGTTGTAAAACATGTGAAATCAAACGCAATTGTTTTAGCGAAAGATGACATGACAATTGGTGTCGGTGCGGGACAGATGAACCGTGTAGGTTCTGCAAAAATCGCAATTACACAAGCTGGTGAAAAAGCACAAGGTAGCGCGCTTGCATCTGATGCTTTCTTCCCAATGCCAGATACATTAGAAGAAGCAGCAAAAGCAGGAATTACAGCAATCATTCAACCGGGCGGATCAATCCGTGATGAAGATTCTATTAAAGTGGCAGATACGTATGGGATTGCTATGGTGTTCACTGGCGTACGTCATTTCAAACACTAATAGAGGATTTTTAAAAAGTCCGGTCAAGATAACCTT
>NZ_JXIS01000086.1:0-40176 GCF_000836715.1 Bacillus sp. L_1B0_5
CCCCACCTAACTTCTTTGCTTTCGCTGCATTTCGAGGTGGGGGTCTTACTGCACGTTAATGCGGGATAAAAAGGCGGAAGTTAATCTTCCGCCTTTTTATTATGAAATGGGTTCCATATTCACTTATAGCAATCCAGCCCACTTTAGTCCATGATATATACCGTCTTCACTAACATCCTTTGTCACATGATTTGCAAGTTTTTTCAAGTCTTCATGGCCATTTCCCATCACAATACCTGTGCCAACCGCTTCGATCATTTCTAAATCATTTAATCCATCTCCAAATGCATACACTTGATCACGATTAAAACCTAACTTTTCAATATATTTCTCAATTCCTTTTGCCTTAGAACCACCATTCGGAATGATATCCATTGAATATGCATGCCAACGAATAAAATGAAAATCTGGATAATGATTAATAAACTTTTCCTCTTCATTTACTTCACAAAAAAGTAGTGTTTGATAAATATTACGTTCCTCATAAAAATTAGGCTCATATGCTGGATGCTCAAAGTTTAAGCTTCCAAAGCCTTCTTTCACATAATCATGATATTCCACTGATGCTCTCATATCTTGATGGTCAAGATATACAAGTGGATATCCTTCTTGTTTTGCAAACTGAGTAAACTTATGTAAAGCATCTGGATGTAACGGATTATTAAATATTACCTCATCTTCAAAGACAACATATTGTCCATTAAAACTAACATAATTATGTATATCAAGTTCCTTGCGAATATCTTCGAACATAAATGGCGCGCGCCCTGTCGCAATTGCTACATGTACGCCTTTTTCTTGTAACTGTTTTACTGCATCTCGTGTAGATTGCGGAATTTTTTTATCATGATCTAATAATGTTCCATCAATATCAAAAAAGACAATTTTATCATTCATTTGTCAAAATCCTTTCTGGCACTCTATATTCCTATTTTGAATATCACTTTTCAAATTCTAAAAAAAAGTATAACATATTAAACATCTGTGAAGAAAGCGTTCCCTTTCTGACCTTATTTACAAACTTTGCATATATATATTAGTAAAACATGTGGATACTTGTTCGGATGAATTTTCTTTTCCATTCTTCCTCATACTATACCTATAACTAACGGCTACCAATCGTTACTATAGAATAACTTTCACTGTATGGGATAGGACAAGACTCACCATTCACTTTTGTCCTATCTCTTATATCAGAGATAGAATTTTCACTAGTAATATGCATGTTTAAAATAAGGAAAGGAAGGAGTAATCATGCTGAAGAAGCTGAAGAAAAAGCTCAAGCGTTATTTAAACGGTCTGGTCCGTAAAAAGACAATCGCTTAAATTGTGCCCATTTCGGGCTTTTTCTTCATTCTCATTCGAAAAAACATGAAAATCGTGACTGTTTGCTTTATAATAAGTAACAGATAATGCAAAACATAGACAAGGAGAGGTTTTCCAAATGATTTTTAAAGTATTTTATCAAGAAAAATTAACTGAGGTTCCAGTACGTGAAAATACAAAAGTTTTATATTTAGAGGCTACGTCTGAAAAGGATGTTCGTAAGAAATTAAATAAGTTCGCATATAATATCGAGTTCGTTCAGTCTGTTACTGGTGCTCATCTTGAATATGAAAAAGAAAACGCTGATTTAACATTAGCGGAAATCGTATAGCGATATGAAATTTCTAAAAAACGACCAAGTTGCTGTATTTGCTCTCGGTGGGCTTGGTGAAATCGGTAAAAATACATACGCTGTTCAATTTCAAGATGAAATTATTATAATTGATGCTGGAATTAAATTTCCAGAGGACGAACTTCTCGGAATCGATTATGTAATACCAGACTACACTTATTTTGTGCGAAACGAAGATAAAATTAAAGGTTTATTCATTACACATGGTCACGAAGATCATATCGGCGGAATCCCTTACCTATTACGTCAAGTGAACATCCCGATTTACGGCGGAAAATTAGCAATTGCACTCATCAAAAACAAATTAGAAGAACACGGCTTACTTCGTAAAGCAAAACTTTACGAAATTCAAGAAGATGACGTTATTAAATTCAAAAAAACGTCTGTATCCTTCTTCCGTACAACTCACAGTATTCCAGATTCGTACGGCGTTGTTGTGAAAACACCTCAAGGTCAAGTTGTTCATACAGGTGATTTCAAATTTGATTTCACACCAGTTGGTGAACCAGCTGATTTAACAAAAATGGCTGAAATCGGTAAAGATGGCGTGCTATGTCTATTATCTGATAGTACGAACAGTGAAGTTCCAAACTTTACTATGTCTGAGCGTCGCGTTGGTGATAGCATTCAAGACATTTTCCGTAAAGTAGACGGACGGATTATATTCGCAACCTTTGCATCGAATATTCATCGCTTACAACAAGTTATTGAAGCTGCTGTTGAAAACAACCGTAAAGTAGCTGTGTTTGGTCGAAGTATGGAAGCAGCAATTGAAATCGGACAAAACCTTGGTTATATTCGTTGCCCGAAAGATACATTCATAGATGCATCTCAACTAAACCGCTTACCAGCTAATAAAGTTGTTATTTTATGTACAGGTAGTCAAGGTGAACCGATGGCAGCACTTTCACGTATTGCAAACGGTACACACCGCCAAATTCAAATTATTCCTGGAGATACAGTTGTTTTCTCTTCTTCACCAATTCCAGGAAATACAATTAGCGTAAGTCGTACAATTAACATGTTGTACCGCGCTGGTGCTGATGTAATTCACGGGAAACTTTCAAATATCCATACAAGTGGACACGGTGGACAAGAAGAACAAAAGTTAATGTTACGTCTAATTAAACCAAAGTACTTCATGCCAATTCATGGTGAATATCGTATGCAGCGTATGCACATGAACATAGCAAATGATTGTGGTATCCCTGAAGAAAATTGCTTCATTATGGATAATGGCGATGTTCTTGCTTTACGTTCGGATGAAGCTAGCGTAGCTGGAAAAATCCCATCTGGTTCGGTCTACATTGATGGAAACGGTATTGGAGATATCGGCAATATCGTATTACGAGATCGTCGTATCCTTTCTGAAGAAGGACTTGTAATTGTAGTTGTAAGCATTGATATGAAAGAATTTAAAGTTGCAGCAGGACCAGATATCATCTCACGCGGTTTCGTTTATATGCGTGAAAGCAGCGATTTAATCAATGATGCACAAACATTAATTACAACTCATTTAGAAAAAGTAATGGAGCGTAAAACAACACAATGGTCTGAAATTAAAAATGAAATTACAGACACATTAGCTCCATTCCTATATGAGAAAACGAAACGCCGTCCAATGATTTTACCAATCATTATGGAAATATAAGAAAAAGGACAATGCCATGAAGGCATTGTCCTTTTCTCTTATCTTAAAAAATGTTTAAATCGATCCACTTCATCGTCATGACCAATGACAATTAATATATCTCCTGCTTGAATATTCTCCGTAGCCCGAGGGGATACGATAACTTCTTTACCTCGTTTAATTGCTACAATATTCAATCCAAACTTCGCACGAATATCTAATTCAATTAAAGAGTGCCCATCAATTTTTTTATTCGCAATAATCTCTACAATACTATGCTCATCTGAAAGCTCAAGGTAGTCTAACACATTGCTTGATGCAATATTATTGGCAATCCTTTTTCCCATATCACGCTCTGGATGCACAATATGATCTGCACCTATTTTACTTAACACTTTTTCATGATAATCATTTTGAGCTTTTACAGTAATATTTTTTACACCCAACTCTTTTAAAATCAAAGTCGTTAAAATACTTGAATTTAAATTATCTCCAATAGCAACGACTACGTGATCAAAATTTCGAATACCAAGGCTTTTTAATACCATCTCATCTGTTGAATCTGCAATTACAGCATGCGAAGCTATATTTGCAAATTCATTAATTTTATCCTCATCTGAATCGATTGCCATTACTTCCATACCTAATTGAGCTAGTTCTCGGCAAATACTTCCACCAAAGCGACCAAGTCCAATGACAGCAAACTCTTTTTCTTTCTCACCCACAGGAATTCCTCCAATAACTTCAAGTACTATTTATTTTCAGTGTAACACACTTTATATGCGTCACAAAAACTGTAATTAGCTCTTATTTTTGTTTTTGTATATAAAAATATTGTTGCAAGTAAAAAGCGATACCAACAAGTAACATAGCAAATACAAATATATTTCCAAACGAACTAAATGTTTCAAAAACGAATAATAATGTTTCTTGACCAAAAAAGGCAAATAGAAGCTGTATGAATGCAAATAACAACGCCCATATGTAGTGATGTTGATGGAATAAATAATGCGTGGCACCTAAAAAAGCAATAAACGAAAAGATAAAAATCCACCAATTTTCTAAAAATAGTTGCCAATTAGAAAATTGATATCCATTTACCAATATCGCAATAAGCGCGATAACTGCCATCGTCGGCACACTCCAAAATAATGCCCGTCCTCTAAAGAAACGAGTGCCTTTAACATCTCCTTTTTCATGTGCAATATATGTTAGTACTACTGTGCTTATATACAATACAGAAAGAATTGTTAAAACGATAATGAGCCAAAAATGTAATTGATAATATTCATGTTCTATATTTGTCACGATTGCAGCTAACATACACGGAATTAACATTCCTGTCCAACCATCTACTTTTCTTTCATTCCAAAAGACCGTATTACCAATCCTTATTCCTAACAACATAAAAATAATGATACCCAATACAAATAACGTAGTTTTATTCCCTACTAAACTCGTTGAGAAAGCAATTAATCCAATAAATAAAAAGAGCACAAACCCATTCATAATTTCTAGTACAGGTGATAAATATCTCTTCACCCATTTGTATGTTTCGTCATATTCATTATTATCTACTAGACGATAGGCATAAAAACTTATCCCAAAATAAACCGCCGCAATAATAACATACGCATATAAGACGAAACATAAAATCGCACTGCTAATTTGCACGTAATTCCCCACCCTTTTTTCTATGTTTCACATTGATTTTACACACTTTTCATATTAAAAGTAAACATATATAAGTTAGTCAAATAATTAATAATGAGCAGTGGCTCCCCCCCCCCTGCTCATTATTAAAACAGTCCAATTAACTTTATTCTTATTTGTATGTAAATGTCTAAAATCAATCTATACGAGCGTTACTTACACCTCAGAACAAAAAGTTTTTTGGAACCTTCAAGAAAGCGGGAGTTTTATTTTCTATTCCCTTTCCACTTTACATATTGACTTAAAAATGTAATTGCCTTTTCAATCACTTCTTCGTCTGGTTTTAATTTCGCATGATGTAAACCATATTCTGAATTTACTCCAAGCCAAAACATAAATCCAGGGATTTCTCGAAGCATATAACCAAAATCTTCACCTGTCATTGCCTCAGTACATGTAATAACATTCATATCTGTTTGTTTATGTACAAATTGCATAAACTCTCTCGTTAACTCTTCATGGTTATATACTTGATGATACATTGCTCCGTAATCTATAATCGCCTCGCACTGGAAAGAAGCTTCGATACCTGCAACAATTGCCTCAATTCTGCTTTTCACACGCTTCATTGATTCCACTGATAATGTTCGAATCGTTCCTTCTAAACGAGATTTTTCTGCAATAATATTTTGAACCGTACCACCTGTAATTTTCCCGATTGTAATTACTGCACTATCAAGGGGATTTACATTGCGACTAATAACGGATTGAAGCTGTGTAACAAGATGACTCGCTGCAACAATCATGTCATTTGCAGTATGCGGATAGGCAGCATGGCCACCTTTCCCTTTTAAATCAATATATAATTCTGAAGTATTGGCAAATAACAGTCCTTCTTTCGTTGCAATTGTCCCTACAGCGTATTCTGGTGCAATATGAAGACCAAGAATTATATTTGGTTTCCATTCTTTTAACTCTTCACTTTCTAACATAGGAAGAGCACCGCCTGGTCCTTCTTCTGCTGGCTGGAATAGAAATACAAGGTCATCATCTATTCTTTCGCTCACAGCTTTCGTTAGAAGGCCTAAACCGATTGTTGTATGTACATCATGGCCACATGCATGCATCATTCCTTCGTGAATAGAAGCAAACTCATATCCAGTTTCCTCTGTAATTGGTAAACCGTCTATATCTGCACGATAACCTATTATTTTTTCTGGATTTTTTCCATTTACTTTAACGATTACACCTGTTTTCCATGTCTTCACTTCCACAAATTCATGAGAAAGTGTTCCTATATAATCTAAAATATACTGTTGTGTTTTCCATTCCTTGAATCCAATTTCTGGAATTCTATGTAGATCCCTACGAATTTGGACAAATTTGCTTACTGTCATTTTTGCACCTCTATCTATAAAAAGCGTAAGAGCCCATTTACGCTCTTACGCTTTTTTTACTTTTTATTTCTCTGGGTTTAATTGACGAAGCTCTTGTTTAATTTCTGTTTTTGCTTTTGTCTTCTCATCAATTTCTTTAATTACACGTGCTGGAGTACCTGCAACAACTGTGTATGGAGGCACATCTTCTGTTACAACAGCTCCCGCTGCTACAACTGCACCTTTACCTACTGTAACACCCTCTAAAACAACTACGTTTGCACCGATTACTACATCGTCTTCAACGATAACTGGTTTTGCAGAAGGTGGCTCAATAACACCTGCAAGTACAGCACCTGCACCTACGTGACAGTTTTTACCGACCGTTGCACGCCCACCAAGTACTGCGTTCATGTCGATCATAGAACCTTCACCAATTACAGCACCAATGTTAATTGTTGCATTCATCATAATTACAGCGTTGTCACCAATTTCAACATGGTCACGAATAATAGCACCTGGCTCGATGCGAGCTTTAATACCTTTTAAATCAAGCATTGGGATTGCAGAATTACGACGATCGTTTTCTACAACGTAGTCAACGATGTGCTTATTATTCTCATCAAGAATTGTCTTAATTTCAGACCATTCTCCGAATAATACACCTGATTTTTTATTCACAAATGCTTGTACTGTTTCAGGGAATGTTACTTCTTTTAAATCCCCTTTTATGTATACCTTTACAGGAGTTTTCTTTTCACTTTTTTGAATAAACGAAATAATTTCGTTAGCGTCCATCATTTTCATTCTTGTTGCCTCCTAAATCCATTTATAATGTTACTCTACCAAACGAAAGAGCGAGTAGCAAGATAATAATCTTATTTTTCCCTTTGAATTTCTTCTATAATTTCTAAAAATGCTTGTACTTGCTTCAACTGCCTTGCCGAGTCACTTGTTAACAACCATGTTTCTCTTGTCAATTGAACAGGTGTTTTATACATATTTTCCTGTACTTCCTTTAAAACAGTAGAAGGTAAAAGGGCATAACCTATACCATTTAAAACAAGTTGTTTGCATGTTTCAATTTGGTCAACTACAATCGTTCGCTTAGGCGGATTAGAAAATAAACCATACCACCAATTTTGTATTTGTCCATAATAAGTCGAGTCACTTTTAAATTGAATGAACGGTCTGTTTGTTTCTTTTAGCATCGAAATATCTTTTATTTCTTTATCAACTAAATACAGTTCATCTTCAAATAATTTTTGCTTCTGACCTTTATATTCTTGTGTTCCCCTCAGTATAGCAACATGAACGTCTCCTTCATAAAACTGCTTTTGCACTTCACTACTCCATCCAGTAAACAGCGATATCTTTACAGAAGGATATTTATGCACAAACTTTTTCAAAACAGGAGGGAGCCAATATTGACCAATAACTGATGCAACAGCTATTTTTAACGTTCCATGAGTTTCCGTTCTAAAAACAGCTAGCTCACTTTTTATATCCTCTTCTTTTTGCAACATTTCTTTGGCATAATTTGCAACTTTTTCCCCTTCAGGTGTAATTGTCAATCCTTTTTGTGAGCGAATAAAAAACTTCATTCCCCATTGTTTCTCCATAGATTGTAATCGTTGACTCAGCGCAGGTTGGGAAACAAATAAACGTTCCGCCGCTTTTCTCATATTTGATTCCTGAGCTAACACAACCATCATTTGAAAATCATCAATTTGCAACTTTCTCCCTCTTTCCTTAGCTTCCATACACCTTATTTCAATAAGCTTTCATTCAGAAAATACAATTTTCTAGCGCAAACTTTCCTTATGTTTTATGTCTTTTTAAATATAATACATACACAAGTGATATGCACGAAAAAAAGTGACTTCTTCGTTTCTATGAAGTCACTTTTCTCACGTTATCGATTATGTTGTCTTACTTTCTTGTTCAACAATTTTAAAATAGCCCGACGTGTTAAAATCCCCTCAAAATATCCTTCTTCATTAACAGCGCAAATAAAAGGATGATCAATTGTCATTTCTAAAGCTTTTGCAAATGAATCTTCTAATTTAAGAAAAGGTATATCTTCCTTCATCACCTGCTCTACTTTCATATCATCAAGTCTTTCAAACTCAATACGCTCTAATCCTAACATACCATCTAATATCATGGCAGTACTAATCAAACCATGTAATTTATACATTGGATCTAAAACAGGTATCGCCGAATATCCAGATTTCACAAGAACGAGTAAAGCGTGTTCTAAACCATTTCCAATTTGGACATGAGCTACTTTTTCCGATGAAATCATTAAATCCTTCACAAGAATTTGTTGAAATTCGTCTTTCGGAATACTAATCATATTACATCCCCCATTTTCCCTTTTTCCTGCTTATGTTCATAACTCTATTCACATTTTATGACAGCGTTTTCATATTATTATTTTGTCCTAAATTTATTTCAATAAAAATACAATCACACAGCTATTTTAGCATACAGCACAAAAAAAAGACTACCATTCCGGTAGCGCTTAATACCCTTTATTTTTTAATCTGTAAAATAACCTTGTGATTTTTTTATATTGCATCACATCTGTCTGTTTCAAACCATTCTCAATATCTGTAAGTTCTACAGCTAAAATTTCACTTGCATAATTTTGCTGAAATAAAATATCTAGTAGTAAACTTTCTTCTTCCTTCGTTAAAACAACTTCCCTTTGCATATACCCCTCTCCTTACACTCGCATCGTTACTCTTATTATATAAAAAATTTAACTCATTTAATAGATGTAATATTCAGTTTTTACTAAAAGATATGTAACAATCGTAAACATACAAAAAATCATTTCGTATATCGATTTGCATAGCTAAACGCCGCATAAGCATCCGGCTTAATTTTTGCAGTTAATCCCATCGCTCGAATTTTTTCTGTCATATCTAAAATAAATTCTTTTGTTAAACCATCATTCCCAATGTCTAAATGAATTTCCATTATGAATCCAGCCCCATCTTGAGCATAAGGATGCAATAACTCCCATATTGTTTGTATATGAGTAGGCGTAAATAGACATGCGATTTCTTGACTAAACTGCGTTTCTAAATATATTTTCTCACGTAAAGTTGCTGGCTTATCTTTTACTGATCTATGGTGTAAACACCCCCAAGCGCCTTTTCCAACACGATGAATATGGATTGCTGTAATAAACCTCGTATCCTTTTGATGTGCTTGCGAGTCTGTCCCAATGGATAATCGATATAAATTTCGTGGATCCTTTTCAATGAAACTACAAATACGGTTAAAGACCATATCAAAATTTAAATGTCTCTCTGAAACATTGTAAAATTTATGTGCACCGTCCACAGAGTCACGTCCTTTCAATTAGACAGACTTTTCGTATTCTCATTGTATGGGACAAAAACTAAAATTATAACTTCCTATCCTTTATTCGTTTCAATATTTCGAATTACAAAGTGACAAACTTGGCACGTATAAATTACATTTTGATTAGATTGAGCCGTTAATACATGAATAATCTCAGCAGAACTTTGACAATTAGGACAAATCACAACTGGTAAACGTTCCATACGATAACCTCCTAGTTATATTTCTCCCGCTATTTGCAGAACCCAGCAATTGTGAGAAGTTTAGCTTCACATATTCACCCGGTTGGCGGGACTACTTATCCACATGGATAGGCAAACTTGCACGGATTAATTTTCATTTTAATACCATTGTAGGAAAAATAAAAAACTTCTATACATTACGCTAGAAAGTAATAGAACTAAAAAAGGTACTGCCATATGGCAGTACCTTTTTTATATGTATCAAGAAATGATATCGTAAATCTCAATTGCAACCATGTCGATATTATCGAATTGGTACACTTGAGGTTTTTCACCTTGTTGATACACTTCTAACTCATACATTTCACTTTTATCGAAAAATTTCACGCTACATTTGCGCTCACCGTTCACTTCAAAATAGCGTTGTGCTACTTCACCGCTTTCAGCTTGTTCTTGTAGACTAACAAGTCGAGTTAAAATTCCTTGGAGTAGAGACATGAAATCTCTCCTTTCTCTGATCTTCCTACCAATAGGTTTTACAGCTATACTCATTCTATCCGTCATAACAGAAAAAATGTTCCACACTCTAGGATAAAGGTTATTGGCCAGAAACTCAACTAAAAATTTGTCGAAATGCGAAGGAAAAAACAGAAAGAACATATTTCCCCTTCTTTATTGCGGTTTTTATACTGGAAGAATATAATAAAAAACAGAAAAAAGGAGGAATTACAATGAAAAAAATTGAGGTTTATACACAACCCGATTGTCCGCCATGTGTTATTGTGAAAGAATTTTTGAAGCATAATAACGTTGCATATGAAGAATTTGACGTAAAAAAAGACGCTGCTGCTCGCAATCGTCTTTTATACGACTATGATTCCTATTCAACTCCAACAGTCGTAATTGATGGCGAAGTAGTTGCAGGTTTTCAAATTGAAAAGTTACAACAACTACTCAATATAGAATAGGAATAGGTAAATACCTATTCCTATTCTTATCCCGCTATTTGTAGGTAGTAAAACTCCCACCCAAAATTTAGCTAAAGTCAAAAAGTTACATGAGAGAGTACTCCCTCCCACTAATTAAAAGTTTCACTTTATAATTGTTGCAACCTTTTTATTTCAGTTAAAAGTTCCTGACTTTCATGATATCCTGCTAACTTCCATTTATCTTGATCCCTTTTTAATGTTACAATTTGATATTGCCCACTTTTTGTCCGCTCATATACATATAAATTTTTATGTTCTTCATCATACGACATTTTCGTTTCTGAATTAAAAGAAAACGGTGCTTCTTTTGCCGGAAGTAAATATTCACCACTTTGTTTATCACTTCTGCTATTTTCATCTGTAAATACTTGAAGGAAATTATCTGTAAAATACGGTGATAACGTCTCTATCATCTTATTCATCGGCAAATGCTTCCCACGAATTGAAAATTGGGTTTCATAGCCTTTTTGTATCGTTGTAAATACTTCTTTCCGATCAACTTCCACTTCCTCTTTCCCTAAAACAGTCGTAACACTATAACCAACTAGAAAGGCAACACATACAAATAGAACAAGCCATATTCCATATTTCCTCATTTTTTCACCTTCCTTTTAAAAGAACTTGTCTTTGTAGTATTCATTGTAACAATGATTATGCAAAGAAAGGACAGATTTCGTTCGTAAAATCTTTACAACGATAGACAGCATTTTCATCACCATTTTCACTATTACCAATTTATGATAAAAACAAACAAAAAATGCACGAATCTCTTCGTGCATTAAAATAAAACATCTTCTTCATATAAATATTCATAAGATAAATCTATAAATAAAAAGTTGTCATCATCAATCGGGAAAGAAAATGTTCGTACCATTTCACCCGTTTCGATATCTGCATATAAATCTGAAAGCCTCGCCTTATTCTCAAAACGCATTTTCATGATATTCTCGAGAAAATACGGGCGCCAACTCCAGTTCTTCATATAATAATCCGGCATCACAATCCATTCTCCATCTTTTTTCATAACATTTCCTGATTGTTGGAAACCATCTTCATTACAAATAAATATACGAAAACTACACTGTGATACACTTTGACTAAATTGTAATAACCAATTATTTATATCTTCATTCTTTTTTTGTTTTGATAAAACATCGCCAATTCGATCGCGTAACATCTCTGTTAAA
Source organism: Bacillus sp. L_1B0_5 (assembly GCF_000836715.1). NCBI lineage: Bacteria > Bacillati > Bacillota > Bacilli > Caryophanales > Bacillaceae > Bacillus > Bacillus sp. L_1B0_5. The sequence continues at coordinate 12,074 of NZ_JXIS01000086.1, forward strand.
TTATAAATTTTTTGTAACTTCTTCTTTTCATGCTGAATAAACTGATGACATTCATTACCAAGTCGCTCTTTCAAAACATTCGTTTCAATAAAATCAGGTAAACATTCTTTCAAATAATTACCTTGATAATATCTTCCACCGTTTTTCCAAGCATATTGCAGTTGATAAAAAGCATCTATTTCTTCATATAACAAGGTTGCACCAATTCTTCTAGCAAGTAATGATAAAGAATATAAAATATCTTGATAAGATTGTAAAAGTGCTGTTTGCCTTAAGTTCGTTAAATCTACTTTTAAAATATCAGGTGCTAACACGCTAATACGCTCTAAATTACTTGTGCCCGTTCCGACTTTATTAATCGAAATTTGAATACCATATGTACGATAATACATAAGCAAATGATTAAATTGCTCTATATCTTCTTTACATTCATGCTCTGTAATCTCTAAAACAATTTGTTTTAAATTTAAACCTTGTTCTTCATACCTCAATAAAAGTTGAAGCAAGCTTTCATCATCATCATTCATTAATACATTAGCATTTCGATGTATAAATAATAATAATTTTTGATCGCTTTCTAAATAACGATTTAAAGCTTTTTCTACTATAATGTTATCCGCTTCCAGTTGAAATTCACTTGGAATCGAATCATCGTGAAAGAAAGAAGCTAAACTTTGTATGCCCTCTTCTGTTTGAATACGTCCTACTACTTCATATCCAATTACAGTATGCTCATCAGCACTAAAAATAGCTTGATAATAAGGAAGGACTTTATCCAAGTTACTCATTACATCTAATGCATCTATCAACGTGCTTCCCTCCCTTTACTTTTCAAAAATTATAACATGATATTTACGGAAAAATAATAAAAAATCCCTTCAGTTTTCCTGAAGGGATTAGAGGGGTAAAATGCTAAGGGGAATTAGCAATTCTACTATGAAGAAAAAAGAGGTCTTAAATATAACGTATATATGACCTCTTGTAAACACTTTTCTTTCACATGTAACAATTCTGTCACATTTAATCATAAAAAAATGAATCAAACATTCATTTTTTTATCCCTTTTAAAATGGATATTGATGTAAATGTTGTCCTCCATCCATTGTCATGCAAGTTCCATTTATGTACGCAGCTTCATCTGAGCATAAATAATAAGCTAGACCAGCGATTTCTTCTGGCGTACCCAACCTTCCAAGCGGAACACTTTGTATCGTACGCTTAGCCATTTCTTCTGAAATCCATAATTTATCAGCACCGCCCGTACGTTCAATTGGTCCTGGCGCAATAGCGTTAACTCGTATTCCATATTTACGTCCCCACTCAACAGCGAGCGTCTTCGTCATCGCTAATACTCCTGCCTTCGCTGCAGCCGAATGAATCACTCCTGGCCCTGCATCCCATGCATACGTTGCTACCATGTTAATGATATTCCCTTTTATACCTTTTTCAATCCAATATTTTCCGACAGCATGGCTACAATAAAATGTACCGTTTAACACAATATTAATGACTGAATTCCAGCCATTCACAGATAAATCTTCTGCTGGACAAATAAAGTTGCCAGCTGCATTATTTATTAAAACATCAATTCGACCAAACTTCTCATCAATCTGTTCAATCATTTTCTGAATGTCATCTGTATTTCTTACATCCATTTGTACAGGTAATACTTGCCCTGGAAATTGTTCAATTTCCAACTTTGTTTCCTCTAGTTTTTCCTTTGTACGTCCTGTAATAACAACTCGTGCCCCTTCTTTTGCAAAACGAGTTGCCATTCCTTTTCCCATTCCACTCGATCCACCTGTTATAATAACTACCTTTTCTTTCACATACATCCCCTCCAAAAAATGAATACACATTCATTTTATCACTTTATTTAATAGAAATCTTTATATTTTTAAATTTTTCTGATATTTTAACATAAAGAACTTTCTTTCATTCATTTTTTTCGTAATCTATACTAATTTTTTGTTATGCAAAATATATTTTAAATAAACTGAAAGGAGATTTGAGTATCCTATAAATGGAATAAAAACATTGAAGTATACTCATATTTTTATGAAGCACATTACAAGAAGAGATTTTTTAAAAATTGGTATGCGTACTTGTCTCTATTCATTTATAACCAGTAGCATCGGATACTACTATGCTAAATATATAGAGCCCCATTTCATTTCTTTTACACAGCACACATTAAAATCACAACTCATCCCAAAAAGTTTTCATGGTATGAAAATTCTTCAATTCAGCGATTTACATCTCGGATACTATTTCTCGCTTCAACATTTATCTCAAGTTGTTTCTAAAATTAATGCTGTAAATCCAGATATTGTCCTTTTTACTGGAGATCTCATTGATAATTACCAAACGTATACTGACACCCCTTTCGTTGCATCCATTTTAAAAAATATACAAGCCCCCTTCGGGAAATTCGCTATTTATGGTAACCATGATCACGGTGGATATGGAACGGAATACTATGAGCACATCATGCGTGAATCTGGATTTGAACTATTGCTAAATAGTGAAAAAAGAATTCATCTAATGGATAATAGTGAAATTTCTATTTTCGGTCTCGATGATATACTACTAGGCAAACCAAAAATAGAGAAAACATTAGAGCATGCACGGGAAAATACTTATAACATTGTTCTTGTTCACGAACCAGATATCGCGCCCAAAGTTTCCAAATATCCAATCAACTTGCAACTTTCTGGTCATAGCCACGGCGGACAAGTACAAATTCCTTTTTTAGGAGCTATTATTACACCATCACTCGCCAAAGACTATATTGAAGGCTTCTATACAATTCAGGATTTAACTCTCTATGTCAATCGAGGCTTGGGAAGAACACGTGTCCCATTCCGTTTTATGTCAAAACCTGAAATTACACTTTTTATACTCCAACATTCGTAATAATTCGCCTATTTTCTTGCATATCCTTTCTTGTACGCGCTCATCCACGTTTCATTTACCATATGATGAAAGTGAGTCCAATAAAGGAGGTATGTTCATGTATCCATATTATCAACCAATCCCAGTCCGTTCAGCACCTATTGGTCCAGTAGGCGATTCACGCTTCTTCCCGTTTTTTGGCGTTCCCTTTCTAGCTGGAATTGCTGGTGGATTACTCGGCGGAGCATTAGCTTTCGGCCCGCGACCATTTTACCCACCTTATCCACCACCTTTCCCGCCGCCAGCACCTTATCCTTGTTACGGTGGACCATGTCAACAACCATACTATTACTAAGTTAAAATAACTATTCTTTCAAATATTATTCTCTCAACGAGCCACCTCATTACACGCTTATAATAAAACTATTGTTTCTACTCATCCTTCCATTTTGGGAGCATATGAGTAGAAAAAAGTAAAAACCTCTTATGTCCATAAGAGGTTTTTACTTTTTTCATTTTTCATTATTCAGCGTCTGTATTTTGATACGCCATCTTAAACAACTTCACTTGGCTATCAATTTCTTCTGTACTACCATTAATAACATAATAGTAATCACCATCTTTATTTTGTTCACGTGTTTTCACATTATCAGCTAATGTAAGCTGTAAAATCGCCTTAATTCGTGCCTTCATTTCAATATCTAATATCGGGAAAGATATTTCCACTCGCTTCTCCATATTTCGCGTCATCCAATCAGCTGAAGATAAATATATTTTCTCCTCGCCATTATGATGGAAATAATAAATACGGCTATGTTCTAAATATCTTCCAACAACACTAACTACACGAATATTTTCACTTACATTTGGAATACCAGGTCTTAGACAACATGTTCCTCGAACAATGAGCTCTACCTTTACTCCAGCTTGTGATGCTTCGTACATTTTTTTAATTAATGGTTTATCTGTTAATGAATTCATCTTAGCGATAATGTATCCATTTCCATATTGCCTATGATAACGGATTTCTTCATCTATTAAATCCATAAATTGCTCTCTTATATCAAATGGAGCAACCGATAAATGATGAAAATGTGGCTTTGTTGTATAACCACTTAAATAATTAAAGAAATTGGTTGCATCGACCCCAAAGTCTTTTCTTGATGTAATATATCCAAAATCAGTATATAACTTCGCTGTTGCATCATTATAGTTTCCAGTCCCGAGATGTACGAACCTTTCAATTTTTCCGTTTTTTCTTCTTACAACTAACGTAATTTTACTATGTGTTTTCAAGTGACTTACACCGTAAATAACATGACAGCCTGCCTGTTCCAATTCTTTAGCCCAATGAACATTGTTTTCTTCATCAAATCTTGCCTTTAATTCAACTAATACCGTCACTTGTTTTCCTTTTTCAGCCGCTATCTTTAACGCCTGAATAATCGGTGAATCACCACTTACTCGATATAACGTTTGTTTAATCGCAAGTACATTCGGATCGTCTGCCGCATCACGGACAAAATCAACTACCGGCTGAAATGATTCAAAAGGATGATGTAATAAAATATCATGCTCGATTGCTTTTTCAAATACATCTTCTTCATCACCTAAGTCTTGAGGCGGTTGCGGAATAAGAGCCGGATATACAAGATGTTCATATAAAGGAGCTAGTTTTTTATATAAAGAAAACAAGCATGTTAAATCTAATGGACCATCCATTATATATACATCTTCATCTTTTACTTCCAGAACCTCATATAATAACGCTAATACTCTTTCATCAATGTGTTCTTTCCCAACTTCTAAACGTACAGCAGCCCCCCACTTACGCTTTTTTAATTCTTTTTCAATTACCTTTAATAAATCTCTCGCACCTTCTTCATGAATCGTTAAATCGGCATTGCGTGTAATACGGAAACGAGTAACAGATGATACTGTATATCCCGTAAATAATTTATGAGTAAAGCTACTAATTACGTCTTCTAATAAAATAAATTTATGCTTTTGCCCTTCGCTCGGTAAAATTATGAAGCGCTCAAGTAATGAAGGAACTTGTACAATTCCTAACTTCGTCCTGTTTTCTTCTTCCGCTTGCTTCTCATCATATAAAAGAGTAGCTAAATTCAAACTTTTGTTTAATAACATTGGAAATGGACGATATGCATCAATAGCTACAGGAGTTAACACAGGAAAAATTTGCTCATCAAAATACTCTTCTATAAATTCTCGCTGCTCTTTCGTCAAATCATTGAATGTTAAACGTTCAATCCCCTCTAATTCAAGCGCTGGCAATACATAATTTTTAAATGTATCATATTGTATTGTCATTAGTGCATGGGCTTTTATCGCAATTTTATTTAATTGCTTTTTTGGTGTGAAGCCAGCTTTATTTTCTGGTTGGTTAAATCCAGCACTCACTTGATCCTTTAATCCCGCTACGCGTACCATAAAAAACTCATCTAAATTCGAACTAAAAATACTAATGAATTTCAATCTTTCCAACAGTGGATTATTTGCATCTTGCGCTTCTTGTAAGACACGTTCATTAAATGCTAACCAACTTAGCTCTCGATTATTGTAATAAGCTGTATCATTTAAATTTACTGCATTCCCCTTCAATAATTCCATTCTCTTCACACTTCCCCTTGAAACTTTTTTACTATAATTTAGTTACTTTTATTTTAGCAAATTACAATATTATAAAGTGTAAATTTTTTGTAAAGACATCCGTACAACCTAATGTTTTAGTTCAAATGACAAGTTAATATTCGTTTTTAGTACTCTTTCTAACTGTTTTTTTTGTTTTTCAGCTTGCACTTTTTCCGCTAATGCCGATTGTTCACATAAAGCTTTAAACGTTAATCCTTCTTCATTTTCTGTTATAGATATCGTATCAACAAGCGATCGTTGCCTTACATTTAAAGTAGCTGAAAATTGTAAAACAGCTCCTAATAGGCGGATTTTTTTTTGTTCGCTTTTATCAAACCAACCTTCAAATGGAGATAAATGTTGTTTAAATAACATTTTTGATTTATACGATGCAATAAGTGCTAGCCTTACTCGATCTTTATGCATCATGCCATCAATTGTCTTATTCGCTAATAAATAAAACGTATGTAAACGGCTCGCTTCTTCGTCTATATATTTGCCTATATTAAATACTTTCGCTGCTTGATGGAACACTTCCCAGTCTTTTACTGACATAGAAATAAGCCCTATTTCCTCAAGTTGTTTGCAAATTAGTCTTCCATGTTTAATAAGTTGAATAACAAATTCCATATCCATTTCATATTCGTGTGATAGTAAATGCAAACTTTCTTCAACTACGTTCGGATAATATGAAATCCCCAAATCTTTTGTCAACTCTTCATAGAAAACACCTTCTCTTAACCCTTTTCTACTTAATACAAATGCCGGTGCCTCTATAACATTAACAAGTGTATGAAATACTTCAACCGCTGGAATAATCGTATCCGCTCGATCTTTTGCCAAGCCTTCCAATTTCTGAAGTTCTATGAACGACAATTTTTCCAATTCATCTTTTACATTTTCAATATCTTCTTCTGTCATCTTGTATAAATGTAATCCTGCTATAGGATAACATATTAAATTTTGATGGATTTTTACTAAGTTCCTCGCACTACCACCAATTGCAATAAGAGGCAATTTCTTATTGATTAACCATGGTAACGTTCGAAATTGAAACTCTAAATACTGTTGCATTCCCTCTAACTCATCTGTAGTAGGAATATCGCCTTTAATAAATTGTTGCTTTAAAGAAAGTGCCCCAAAAGGAAAACTATGGTACTCTAAAATCTCTCTATTTCTAAAGTATGTAACTTCCGTACTTCCCCCACCAATATCTACCGTTATTCCTTCTGAAAACGATGTAGAATTCATAACCGCCAAGTATCCGTAACGCGCTTCCTCATATTCTGATAATACTCTAAGAGTAAAGTCCGTTTGTCCTTCAACAAGCTTTTTAATTTCCTCTTGATTCTCAGACTGTCTAATTGTTGCTGTTGCAACACAAAGTACATGATGCAACTGATGGAACCTTGTACTTTCTTGAAATTGCACTAATGTCTGTAATAATACTTTTATTCCCTCTTCATTCAACACACCATCAATTAAGTAATTCCTTAACCTAGCAACCACTTTCGTATTTTCAATCTCTTTATAAAAACCTCCATTTTGCTTTTCATAAATAACTAAACGCATTGTATTAGATCCAATATCTATAATGGCATACTGTTGTTTTAATATTTCTTTCAAACTTCTCACTCTTTCATTATCAAATTTCAAAAACATATTCTATTACTATTATACAAAATAGTTGTTTTTTGTAACAATATTGCTTTAATATTGAAAATATATACAATCACTTTTTGCATATAATAAAAACCTCTTTTATTTATGGTATAATAATGAAAAATTGAAAGGAGATTCAATATGAAACCTTCACAACCACAATCTCAATTACAAAACCAACATTCTATTAATCGACTAGCTCAATCTATTTTCGTTGTGAATCGTCATGCTAAAGCAGCTACTAACCCTAAATATTTATACTGGTTAAAAAAGACAGCTTTAGAACGTTTGATTGCTGAAAAAAAAGCAATTAAAGAAGGATTACATTTTTCTAGAAACCCACGTTTTAGCCAACAACAATCTGATGTCCTTATACGTTTAGGCGATTATTTTTTCCACATCCCTCCTACAAAAGAAGATTTTCGAATTCTACCGCATCTTGGTCATCTTGAATCCTCCTATCGAAATCCGAAAACAACCTTATCTTTAACAGTAGCAAAAAAAACACTTCAAGATTATATTGGTCCTGAAGCATTGAAACAAGAAAAAAAATTAAGTGAACCTGTTCCATGGTATAGTCGTACTTATACAAAAAAATAAAACAGTTTGACCAAGTGTAGGCCAAACTGTTTTATTTTTTCTCTTCTTTAATTTTAATATTTGCTTGTTTATAAAAAGCTACTTTTTCTGTATTATAAGACTTTGTGAATTCATTAAATTTATCTTTTTCTGACTCAATATCCTTATAAGATTGATTTACTACTTTTACTTTTTCACTAATATCTTTTAATTTAGTACCTTTATCTTGTAACATTGTATATAACTCTTTTTCTTGTTTTAAAGATTTATTATAGCTGTCATACATTTTATTAAATGAATCGTGTCGTTTCTCATAAGTGCTTTTCACTTTATCAGCTTGATTTTTCAACTTATTATCTTCAATTTTTTTCACATACTTATCAGCTGACTTCACTTCTTCTTGCGCTTTATTTAAAGCCTCTTTTTCTTTTGTAAGTACTTTTTCTCGTTCCGTTGTATTCTTTGCTGCTTGATTCAGTTTTTCTTTAACAGTTTGATTATTATCTTTTCCCTCTTGCACAATCTGGTTATATAATTCTTGTCCTTCTTTCTCTAAATCCTCAAGTTTTTTTGCATCTTCAAACATTGTTTTTTCTTGTTTAGCAGCGTTTTCAAACGCTACATATAATTCTTCTTCCGGTTTCGGTCCAAAACAACCGGCTAATAAAGTCATTGATAATGCAGTTATAATTGCTAATTTACTATATTTCAACATCTCTTCCTCCTACTTATAAACGACCATCGTGTAATATAAAAAAGTTATAAAATATGTAATTGTTCTATACACTCGCATCTTTTTTACGAAGATCATTAATATTGTTTATACAAATTATTACTTAATATTACATTATTCTTTTTGAAGTATTTAGCAGTTCCATATCCATTTTTAAGTATAGTACTTCGTGTTTTTTAAAACCTGTTCACACTATGTATTCCCTTAATGGCCACAGAATTTCACCTCAGTCTTATTAAGACTATAATAGTTCACCTGATAAAAGGTGATCGTTCCGCTCTCACGTCTATCATTCCCTTTCCAGCTTTCTATCAAATAATCTCTTTGTTCATTTTACACAGTACAATCGATATCTCGCAACAACTTACAAATATTCTTTTCATTTCCTAAAAAGGAAAAGTGTAGAGCTTGCTTTCCTCTACACTTTTAAAATAAAACACATTGTGCAAATTGCATTGGCACTACCATCATAATTATATGCTTATTTCATATATTTTTAAAGACTTTTATTACAAACGCAGCTTTTTTTGTAATAAAAGTCAAAAAAATGTTACAAATAAAACTTCTTCCTATCATATATCTTTAAATCAAAGTTTTACTCATTTTCTTGTAAATTTCTATACTGGTACAATTGATTTTGCGACTTTCTCAACAGTTCTTCAAATGTTTTTCCTTCTACTGGATAGCTAGCTGCTCCAAATAGAAGAGTGACACTGAGTAAATCACCTTCTATTTCACTTTCAATATTTTTCATTAATCTGTTTGTTATTGTTGATGTTTCATGACCATTATCAATTGCTACAATAACATACTTATTTTCATCCCACTTTGTAACAACATCTCCCTTCCGGATTGTCTTTACAATGGTACTCTCCAATTTTTTTACTAACACTCCCAATTTTTTTTCTTGCAACGTGTCTTTTAATCCTTCCCATTCTTTTACAGAAAGAATGTACACTGTAATATTACGGGAATCTCTTTCAGATAAAGCGGCTACTTTCCCAAAAAAATCAACAACAAAATCGTTGCTTGCCATTCCTCCTACTTCCACATTCATACGCTTGCTCGCTCTTTTATCGTACCAATGTCCAAAATAATAACTTAGTATCATTTGCAATATATAAATAATAAAGACGGTATAAAATGATCGTGAATCCAGTTTTGCAATTACATCCTGAAGTGCAATCCATTCTGTAACTGCCACTGTATTCCCAAGTAATAACCCACTAATTTTCCCTTTATGTTTCATACTTCTCCCCCCTTTTATACCAATATATGTTTCTATATCAATAATGTTTTTCTACAAAATAAAAAATGTACATATCCAATGTACATTTCTGTTTAAGCTTGTATACCTTTTCTACTCTATTTCATATATATAATATATAACTTTTATAGAAAGGAGTAATCTATATGCTACAAAAAGAGAATCTATCAGATTCTATGCGTTTACTAGCTGGTTTTCTATTATCATTAAAATTATTATTTACCTCTTTCGGCATACACTTTATTACAAACGATCAAATCGACGCTATTGTTAATGTTGTTTCATTTTTATTTATTCTATACTTTGGCTACAAAAATAACTATGTAGGAAAAAAAGGAATCGAACAAAAGAAAATACTCAAAAAACACAACCTTCACTAAAAAAAGGAACCTTTTGTATAGGTTCCTTTTTATCATTGACGCACAACAACTTCATTTGTTTGCAGTGGACCATATGATATCTCTTTATCTTGAAATGTATATGTAGCCTGAAAGAATGCTTGTTTAAGAGCTTTATCTTTATTAGCTTTTATTTTACAACGTAGTTCCACCTTTTCATTCGGTAACAAATCATCAATTCGCCACCTTACAAGCTGGAATAAAAACTCACTTATCCCCTTATCAACTTTTAAAGAATTAGGAATATAAGCAAAGTAATCTCGAATCATATGACTTACAACAACTCTCGAAATCATTTCTACCCCTTTATTTTCCACTTCAATTCGCATAATAAGTATGTCGTTTACATCGTAGGTCAATTCATACGAAAATTGTTCTGTATACATACTACCGATTTGTAATGTAACGGCTACTTGAGGAAATTCATTTTCCTTTTTCGATCCGTCAATCCACAATACTGGTTGTAGCGGTATTGAATACTTTCCTGTATTCGAAATTCGCCCCCATATTTTCATAATATATATTCACCTCATTTCAGATGTACCATACACACAATGAATTCCCAAAATTACTAAAGCTTGCTACAAGCAATGTTTAATATTTCTCTTCCTTTTATCTTATTCGACAATATGAAGAAAAAACCATTTTTCATCTATTAACAGAAGGTGTTCTTAATGAATTTTTTTACAATTTCCTTCATTAACTTTATGGCAATATTCAGTATGTCTCACTCTTTCTCTACTCATACGAAAGAATATTTTGACGGAAGAAAAAGTTTGCCTTATAGTCAAATTTGACTATAATATTCTTTATGGCATATTAGTGTACTTATGGAAAAGAAATTAAAATCAACTATACATTTAAATTTTTTATCCACTGCACTCAAAACTTAATATAGTTTACTTATTTCTAAAGGAGGGTTATATTTGGAAACTCAACCATTAAAAAAAGACGCCAACAAGACAAAATTTGTTGTTGCTGGTTTACTGCTTGGTATATTAATGGCGGCAATGGATAATACAATCGTTGCAACCGCAATGGCAACAATCGTTGGAGACCTAGGAGGCTTTGATAAGTTTGTTTGGGTCACATCAGCTTATATGGTAGCAACAATGGCAGGGATGCCTATCTTCGGGAAACTTTCTGATATGTACGGGCGGAAACGTTTTTATATTGGGGGCCTCATTCTTTTCTTATTCGGTTCTGCGCTTTGCGGAACAGCTTCAAGTATTGAGCAATTAAGTATTTATAGAGCTATTCAAGGTATCGGTGGTGGTGCCCTTATGCCTATCGCCTTTACAATTATGTATGATATCTTCCCACCAGAAAAACGCGGAAAGATGACAGGGCTATTCGGTGCTGTTTTCGGGACATCTAGTGTATTCGGTCCTTTATTAGGTGCTTATATTACAGACTATATAAGTTGGCATTGGGTCTTCTATATCAATATTCCATTAGGACTTATCTCCTTTTTCTTCATTACTAAATACTACAGTGAGTCTCTAGAATTTAGAAAACAAAAAATTGATTGGGCTGGTGCTATTACACTTGTCATAAGTATCGTTTGCTTAATGTTCGCATTAGAACTTGGTGGTAAGGAATATGCCTGGAATTCCACTGTAATTATTGGCTTATTTACAACAGTAGTTATTACACTTATTATTTTCTTCTTTGTAGAACGAAAAGCAACCGAGCCTATTATTTCGTTCCATCTATTTAAAAAACCTTTATTCGCAGCTAGTCAAGGAGTTGCCTTTTTCTATGGTGCTGCTTTTATTATCTGTACAGTTTATATTCCAATCTTCATTCAAGGCGTTCTTGGAGGTTCGGCCTCTAATGCTGGATTAATTTTAACACCAATGATGGTTGGTTCTGTAATTGGAAGTCAAACAGGAGGACAATTAGCTTCTCGAACAAGCTATCGTAACATTATGATGGTATCTGGTGTCTTCTTCGTTCTTGGTATTTATTCATTAAGTACTTTAACAATGGACACACCTCGTTTACTCGTAACACTATTTATGATTCTCGCTGGGCTTGGTGTTGGCTTCTCATTCTCAGTATTAAGTATGTCTTCTATTCACAAGTTAGAAATGCGAGACCGCGGTTCGGCGACATCAACAAACTCATTCTTCCGATCACTCGGTATGACTCTTGGTGTAACGATTTTCGGTACAATTCAAAATCATGTTTTTACAGATAAACTAAACTCTGTGTTCCCCCCTGAACTAGCAAAATTAGCTCCAAAAGGTGGAGACACAAGCTTCTTATTATCACCAGACGCTACCGCAAAAATTCCTGATGAAATATTAGCTGGTATTAAAGAAGCTCTCGCTACATCTATTGCGAACACATTCTTCTGGGCACTCATCCCGGCTGTACTAAGTGTTATTTGTATTTTACTTATGGGAAATGAACGCCTCTTTACAGGCCCTAAAAAGAAAGAAAAACAAAAGCAAGTCAGTTAATATAAAAAAGAAGCGGCATATCCCTTTATGAAAAAGGATATGCCGTTTATAATATGTATAAAGTTTTTATATACAGGAGTTGAGACAGCATGAGCATGAAATTAGTCATTCTCGGCTTGCTACTCGAAGGAGATAAACATCCATATGAAGTGCAGCATATTATGAAAGAACGACAAATGGATTGTTATATTAAATATGCTAAAGGATCACTTTATTACGCCTTCGAGCAATTAGAAAAGCAAGGCGCAATTCATATTACAAATGTAATTAGAGACACAAATCGACCTGACAAAACGATTTTTCATATAACAGAAGAAGGCAAAAAACTATTCCACACTTTACTATTAAAACAATTCGAAGCAAAAAACCAAATATATAAACCTATTTATTCAGCCTTATCTTTCGCTCACTTTAGCAATGATCACGAATTAGTTCCTATTTTAGAAAAAAAGAAAAACGATACTCTTCAATATTTACATACTATGCAAACGATATATGATTGTAATAAAGGAAAGGTTTCACGTGCACAACTATATATTTTACAAAGTGTAATTGAGCATATTACAGTTGAATTACAATGGCTAAACACCCTCCTTAAAGATGCTATAGCAGGCCGACTTTCAGAAGTTGCTATAGATGAAAATTGAGCTATGAAAGAAGGCATCCCTACTTCTTTCATAGCTCAATTTCTCTTTTTATACTGTAATATTATTAGTTACTTCAGAGCTAAAAAGTCAGAATAATAAGAAATAAAAACTTTGGAATTTTCTTATTTTAAAACAGTAGACAAAATTCCAAAAATTGTGTTAGAATTTGTTTCAATATCATATCGCTTGTTAAATTCCTTTCAAAAGGAAAATAGGTACACGAACATTTCGTTTCGTGTTTAAAAGGGAAGCTTGGTGAAACTCCAACACGGTCCCGCCACTGTAAATGCTGAGATTTCTTTTTGGTGCCACTGTGAAAACGGGAAGGTGAAAGAAATTATATGAAGCATAAGTCAGGAGACCTGCCTGTTTTAACAACACTGATAGATTCACGGATGATGATGAGGTGTTAAAACAAAAAGGAAGGCTTATTTTCTATGTCTTTGCACTTTTTGTTATAGGTATTTCCTAGTAAACGGAAATGCTTACTTTCAATTAGGGAGGAATTTAAAATGGCAATTCAAACAAGTAACTTAGGTTATCCACGTATCGGACTACAACGAGAGTGGAAAAAAACATTGGAAGCTTTTTGGTCCAATAAAATTGATGAAGAACAATTTTTAACAACAATGAAAGAAATTCGCCTTCAACACGTAAAAGTACAGCAAGAAAAAGGGATTGAACTCATTCCAATTGGCGACTTTACATATTATGATCACGTTTTGGATACTGCCTATATGCTAGGATTTATCCCATCACGTTTTTCTGAGTTTACATCTTACCTTGATGTATATTTCGCAATGGCGCGTGGCTCTAAAGATCATGTAGCTTCCGAAATGACAAAATGGTTTAACACAAACTATCACTATATCGTTCCTGAATATGAAGAGGGATTACAAATCTCTTTAAAAGATAATCGTCCACTTCGCTTATACGAAGAGGCAAAACAAGAATTAGGAGTAGATGGAAAGCCTGTTATTTTAGGTCCATATACTTTCTTAAAATTAGCTAAAGGCTATACACAAGAACAATTTCCTACCATTTTAAAACAGTTAGTTGCACCTTACGTACAACTGCTTTCAGAACTACATGCAGCTGGTGCACAAGCCATTCAAGTTGATGAACCGATTTTCGCTTCTTTAACTAAAGAAGAAGTTCAACAAGCAAAAGAAATTTATGAAGCTATTCGTAAAGAAGTTCCAAATGCGACTCTTCTTTTACAAACATATTTTGATAGCGTAGAAGAAAACTATGAAGAAATTATTACATTCCCGGTATCCGGTATTGGATTAGATTTCATTCATGGTAAAGAAGGTAATTTAAATGCTATTTCAAAATATGGATTCCCAGCTGATAAAACTTTAGCTGTCGGTTGTATAGACGGCCGTAACATTTGGAGAGCTGACCTTGATGAAGTTCTTGAGTTATTTACAACGTTACAAAAACAAGTTCAAACGAAAGATTTCATCGTTCAGCCTTCTTGTAGCTTATTGCATACACCGATCGATAAAACAGAAGAAACTCACTTATCGACTGAGCTATTTGATGCGTTAGCATTTGCAAATCAAAAATTAGAAGAGTTAGTTCTTATTCATTCCGCTCTCACTCAAGGTACAGAAAGCATTAGTAATGAGCTGGAAACATATCGAAACGTACATCATACAATTCGTTCATCTGCTGCACGTAACCGAGAAGATGTCAAAGCAGCACGAACAGCACTAAAAGAAGAAGATTTTTCACGTCCTCTTCCATTTGAAAAACGATACGAATTACAACAAGTTGCCCTGGAGTTACCGCTATTACCAACAACGACTATTGGTAGCTTCCCACAAACAACTGAAGTTCGTCAAACGCGAAAAGAGTGGCGTAACGGCGTTATTTCAAATGAACAATATGAACAATTTATTGAAAAAGAGACAGAAAAATGGATTCGTTACCAAGAAGAAATTGGTCTTGACGTCCTTGTACATGGTGAATTTGAAAGAACTGACATGGTCGAATATTTTGGTGAGCGCCTTGCTGGTTTCTCATTCACTAAAAACGGTTGGGTACAATCATACGGTTCCCGCTGCGTAAAACCACCTGTTATTTATGGTGATGTAGCCTTTATTAACGGAATGACTATTAAGGAAACTGTTTATGCACAAAGCTTAACGGAGAAAGTTGTAAAAGGAATGTTAACTGGACCTGTTACGATTTTAAATTGGTCCTTCGTTCGAAATGACATTCCAAGAAAAGAAGTTTCGTATCAAATTGCACTAGCTCTTCGTCACGAAATTGAACTACTTGAATCTTCCGGAATTAGAGTAATCCAAGTCGATGAGCCAGCACTTCGTGAAGGAATGCCACTAAAAGAAAAAGATTGGGATGCTTATATTACATGGGCAGTACAATCCTTCCTTTTAGCAACTTCTTCTGTAGCAAATGAAACACAAATTCATACTCATATGTGTTACAGTAACTTCGAAGATATTGTTGACGCGATTCGCGCATTAGATGCAGATGTAATTTCTATCGAAACATCAAGAAGTCACGGAGAATTTATTGATACGTTAAAACATACAACATATGAAAAAGGCATCGGTCTAGGTGTATATGATATTCATAGCCCACGTGTACCGAGTAAAGATGAAATGTATAAAATCGTAGAACAATCTTTAGAAGTATGCGATCCTAAATATTTCTGGATTAATCCTGATTGTGGTTTAAAAACGAGAAGAACAGAAGAAGTTATTCCAGCTTTAGAACATATGGTGCAAGCAGCGAAAGATGCTCGTTCCCTTTTAAAAACAAACGCATAAAAAAAATGGGTTATCCTTTTCTCAGGATAACCCATTTTTTATTCTTTACTTTCAAAGAAGAATTCGTATTGTATTTTATATAATTCATCATCCGTTGGCTCTTCAAGAGGAATCGCTTGTAAGACAACTGTATAATCACCATTTGGAATAGGTATTTGAAATTTGTTTGAAAGAATACTCGTTATAACGATACTTTCATTTTCAACCGTAAAAGGAACCGTAATCGTTCTAACCACTTCTTCTTTTTCAATATGTTTCCCTGGGGTCACTTTCACTTCACAAGTATAATCAGAAAGTGCTTCAAAAATAACAGTTCCCTCTGCCTCAGCATAACCTCTTTCAAAATCTTCATCCGTCCAGTCTACATAAGGCTGCTCACCGTCATAGTTCATCAACATTAATTGCGAATAAGAAATTGTTAACTCCATAGTTCCCCTTCTCCTTCATTATGAAATGTACAAATACTACTTCACTTCAAACTTCACACGCGTACCATCTGGATATTTATCTAACTTATTCCCTACCCAAGAGCCTGCTCCGCGGTTATCCGCCGGACTTATATATTCAATATGTGCTCCTTTTCCGCCTTCCTTGCACATTGCCATTGGCCATTCATCACGATCATACCCTTTTTTTGATGGATATGGTGCTAACGACAATTTCCTTCTATCTGCAGCACCACCACGATCGATTTTACAAACTTCTGAATGCCCTTCTTTTATAGCATCCGTAATATGTTTTCCTGTCTCTGGATAACGTTCTTTCGGAAATTCTAACACTTGATCATACGTATTCGTTTTCTTTACACTTGTTTCCTCTGGCACAAGTACTTCATAGACTGCTACTAAAATAGACAGGATTGCGATAATTGAAATGATAATACCTTTTAATTGCTTCATGTATACCTCCATGTTTCTACCAGTTTCTTTTCCTCCGTTATTATAACAAACTTCTCCTGTATATGTTTTCAGACATTATTTTAGTTATTCCTTGCCATTCCGCCAAAAATTTTCATTTTTTCACTAATGCTGTAGAAAACTAATAGCCTTCCGACATTCTTTTTCAAAGGAAGTCCTCATAAAAGATTGAAATGATATATACGATACTTTTTGGGGAGGAAATATCATGGAAGCTACCTATAAAACGAAAGATGTCACGAATAAAACAGGCATCCCAAAACATATAGTCCGCAAATATAGTCAACTGTTAGAGGAACATGGTTATATGATTTCTAAAACAGCTGATGCTCGTATTTATAAACTTGATGATTTAAAACTATTGAAATCTATACATGAAAGAGCTGCCACATTACAAGAAGATATTTCAGAAACGATACCGATTATTTTAAAAGAAAAAGAGGCCCCACCTGTACCAGTTATACAAGATAAGCAAGAGATACAACCGAAAGAAAAAGAAGATGGGCGTAACTTTGAGGAGTTCATGTTGAAACTTGAAATGCTAGCTCAATTAAATGAAGCAATTATTCATCAAAATTCTACTCTAATTACACAAAATCGTTTAAAGGATGAGAAACTAGATGAATTGATGCAACAAGTTTATGTAAAAGAAGGATCTCAAGAAAAAATGCTTCAAGAGTTAGTCGAGCACGCCGCTCAAACAGATGCATTGCAAAAAGAAAAGATGGACTTATTAATGAATCATATGTATAAACGAGAATCCAAACAGGAAGAAAAAATGAATAAACTTGTCAGTCAAATTTATAACAAGGACAGTAACCGTGATGCACAGCTTATGCAAGTTATTCGAGAAATTCAAGAAACAAAAAGAATGGTTGCTGCCTCAAAAGAGCAAAGCTTCTTTCAATCATTTAAAAGTTTATTTAGCCGAGCAAAACAAGAAAAAACAAATGAATAAACAATATAAAATAAAAAGTTACCTTCCATCGGTAACTTTTATTCCTTATTTTGTACAGCTGGTAATATAATAATTGCTTCAGTGCCTTTTCCACTTTCACTCTTATATTCCAATGTACCATTATGCGCTTGTAAAATACTAAATGTTACCATAAGCCCTAGTCCTGTCCCTTTTTCTTTTAAAGAATAATATGGTTGCCCCAGCCTTACTAACTGTTCTTTCGTCATACCAACACCACTATCTTTAACTCTTATTATGATTGTTTCGTCTTTTTGAATAGCTGTTACTTTTAAATATCCTTTATTTCCTTGAATTGCTTCAATACCATTTTTAACAACATTCATAATAGCTTGCTTTAATTTTGTCTTATCACCAATCGTATAAAGACTTTCTGAAATTTCAACTTGTAAATATACACCTTGCATCGCCGCAAATGACGACATGAGAGTGGTCATTTCTATTAATTGGGCTGATAAACAAATGTGTTCTTTTTTCTCAATTTGCGGCCTTGCTAAATTCAAGTAATCTGAAATAATTTGTTCCGCCCGATCCAATTCAGCTAATACGAGACGCATATAATCCTTATTCTTCACATCTTCTGTACTTTCTAGCAATTGGATAAATCCACGAACAACAGTAAGTGGATTACGAACTTCATGTGCCACACTTGCTGCTAACTCACTTACAATATTAAGCTTTTCTGATTTTTGCATCTCTGTACGTAGCAATGCATTTTCATTTAAATATTCAGTTAAATACACCTGAAATACCATTGTCATGACCATGATAAGCGAGGCAAATATAAATCTGCTATATATTTGCGAAATATATGGTGTAAATCCTGTTTCCAAAAGAACATTAATCATGCCTAATACTAAAGATACAAGCACATAAAATGATGAAATCATAAATGCTAAAATTAATTTCTTATCTCTTGAAAAAAGAGACCATTTCTTTGATAAAAACAGCGGAACTATCAATAGAAATGTTACTTCTAAAACTGGAAGAAAGCTCATTCCCTTTAGTAACCATTCATATGCAACAAAAATAACCG
The DNA here is from genome assembly GCF_000836715.1 of Bacillus sp. L_1B0_5. NCBI lineage: Bacteria > Bacillati > Bacillota > Bacilli > Caryophanales > Bacillaceae > Bacillus > Bacillus sp. L_1B0_5. The sequence continues at coordinate 31,105 of NZ_JXIS01000086.1, forward strand.
CTGGGATTAAACCAACAATCCCACCATATAAAAAACCACTGACAATTGGAATTGGGTGAAAGTTATACCCACACACATTACCAAAACAAATAGAGTATGTCATGGAGAGAACGAGCGTAACGCTAGATAAAAACATAATAAAGTAACGATTTGGCTTCGGAGGCATTTCTTGATAGCGATTTAAACGAATCGCTTCATATAAAAATAGTGGTAAAATTATGATGGCAATTTGAATCAACAAATCACGGATAAGCTCCATAACCTCTCATCCCCTATATGTATTTTGATATGATTATATCATTTTATAGGTTTATTTGTTTTAAAATTTTGATTTTTCTTAACATATTTGTTAATTCTTTGTTAACAACTCATAATAATTGTTACAGATTTTCGAAATGATTGTAAACCCTGTACCAAATTTCCTTCGTGCAGTATACAATGAATACGGATTACAAAGAAAATGTAAAAATACTTTTTTAGACGGACAACTATAGCAAAATACAGCATATAATCCATACTATCTATGTTTACAAATAAGTGATCATTACTTTAGTAGGAGGAAGATAAATATGGCGGGTACTACGCTTGTTTTAAAAGAAGAAAATTTGGTTGTTCTAGAAAATGTTGAAAAATCAGTATATGAAGAGTTACAGCATAAAGCAGGAGATGAAGATTGCACATGTGCTGTGAACGAATCAGTTGTTCACCTTGGCAAGGTATCCTCTGTACTCTGGAATGAAGATGAAATAGATTGGGAATACGGATATTAAAAAGTCGCTTATAGCGGCTTTTTTCTCTTTTCTCTCTCTTTCTAAATTACATATACAAAGCGCAATCATAGAAAATATGATAAAATGAACTTAATTTTCAAACGGAAGAAAGGGAGATACAATGGAACAATTCATTAACCCTAGAGTGAAGGATATCCAAATTTCTGGAATCCGTCAATTCTCTAACATGATTCAAAACTATGATAATTTGATTTCTTTAACAATCGGACAACCCGATTTCCCTACACCTTCTCTCGTAAAAGAAGCGGCAAAACGGGCTATTACAGAAAACTATACAAGCTATACACATAACGCTGGTTTACTAGAATTACGTAAGGCAGCTTGTAACTTCGTAAAAGATAACTACGATTTACATTACTCACCTGAAAACGAAACCATCGTTACAATTGGTGCTAGCGAAGCGATTGATGTTGCATTCCGAACGATTTTAGAGCCAGGAACAGAAGTAATTTTACCTGCTCCTATTTATCCAGGTTACGAACCTATTATTCGATTATGCGGTGCAACGCCCATTTTTGTAGATGTTCGTGAAACTGGATTCCGTTTAACAGCTGACGCGCTAAAAAATGCTATTACAGAAAAAACAAGATGTATCGTACTACCATATCCTTCTAACCCAACTGGTGTAACTTTATCCACAGAAGAATTAAAAGATATTGTAGATGTTTTAAAAGATAAAAATATTTTCGTCCTTTCAGATGAAATTTATAGCGAGCTTGTATATGCACAAAAGCATACATCTATCGCTCATTTCCCAGAAATGCGTGAAAAGACAATTGTCATTAACGGCTTATCTAAATCACATTCTATGACTGGCTGGCGTGTTGGACTTTTATTCGCACCAAGCTATTTAGCAGGACACATATTAAAAGTTCATCAATACAATGTAACGTGTGCTACTTCAATCGCTCAATACGCTGCAATTGAAGCATTAACAGCAGCTAAAGACGCACCAAAAATGATGCGCCATCAATATAAAAAACGCCGTGATTACGTATATAATAGACTCACTCAAATGGGCTTAACAGTTGAAAAACCAACAGGTGCATTTTACTTATTCCCATATGTTGGTCATTTGACATCTTCATCATTTGATTTTGCACTTGATCTTGTCAAAGAAGCTGGACTAGCTGTCGTTCCAGGAACAGCATTCTCTGAGTATGGTGAAGGCTATCTTCGCTTGTCCTATGCGTACAGCATCGAAACATTAAAAGAAGGTTGCGATCGATTAGAAGCCTTCCTAAAACAAAAAGCTAAGAGTTAAACTCTTAGCTTTTTTCTGCATAATGATCACAAGTGTGACGCTTTAGCAATTTATGTGGAATAATGATACATTTCGCAGTAGACTCCGCATTCTCTACTTTATCAACTAAAGCTTTTGCTGCTTCATATCCTAGTTGATAAATATTCACATCCACTGTTGAAAGCGGAGGACTCGCGATTTCTGATAGTAAAGCATTATTAAAACTTACAATAGAAACGTCCTTCGGTACAACGAATCCTTTTTTAGAAAGAGCACTTAACACACCCAGCCCAATTAAATCATCCGTTGCCATAATTGCTGTTGGCGGTTGCTTTAGTCCCATTAATTCTTCCACGGCTTGTTGACCACTTTCCCTTGAAAAATCAAAATGTAGAATATACTCTTTTGATAACGTAATGTCCGCTAGTTTTAAAGCATCGCTCATACCAGCTAAACGATCTCTCGTTACAAGTAAATCTGACCCACCACCAATGAACGCGATTTGCTTATGTCCCAATGAAATTAAATACTCTGCTACTTCTCTCGCAGCTGCATAATTGTCATTATCTACATATGTAATTTCATTTTTTCGATCATATGGTTTTCCTATTAGAACAAACGGGAAATTTTGTTCATGTAAATATTGAATAATCCGATCGTTCTCTCTTGAATATAAAAGAATAATGCCACCAATTTGGCGTCCCTGTACCATCTTTACGACACCATTAAAAATTTCCTCTTCCGTTTCACCTGTCGACATATAAAGCGCATATCCTTCTACATGTGCAAATGAACTAATCCCTCTTATAACTTCTGGGAAAAATGGATTTTGAAAAGCTTTACTTGCAGAACTTGGCATAACAAGACCAAGTGTCTTCGTCGTTTGGTTCGCAAGATTTCTCGCATTTAAATTGGGATGATACCCTAATTCACTCATCACTTTCCTAACACGGCGCTTTGTCTTTTCACTTATACTTGGATTATCAGCAATTACACGAGAAACTGTTGATGGTGCAACATTCGCTTGCTTCGCCACATCTTTAATTGTAACTGTCATAAAAATCCCCCTCCTCTCATTTCTCTGTCATTTTTCATATATTTTATCTCGCACTCATTGCAAGTCATAAACTTTCATTTCTTATATCTTGCAAAACTAATCCTATTCTCCCTCTTCATGTATTGTAAGGGATATAGCTATTTTTTCCTATACTATAATATACTATTTATTTCACTTCTTTTCACATGTGATGTCAAATCTCTTTTCATCTCCCTATAAAGTTATTTATAGGGAGATGAAAAGAAAAATGGGACGTAATGTCCCATTTTTCATCCTTTTGTACCTCCAGCTGTTAAACCAGAAATAAAGTATTTTTGTAGTGATAGGAATAAAATTGAAATTGGGATCGCAATTAACACAGAACCCGCTGCAAACGTTGTAAATTCATTACCGAATTTCTTCGCAACCATTTCATATAATCCAACTGCTAAAGTATAATTTTCTGGTGTTCGCAAAATAATACTCGCTAAAATGAAATCTGTAAATGGACCAATGAAAGTAAATAACGCTACAACCGCTACGATTGGCTTTGCAAGTGGCATAATGATTTGCCAAAAAATACGGAAATGTCCTGCTCCATCCATACGAGCTGATTCATCCAGTTCTTTCGGAATCGTATCAAAATACCCTTTCATAAGCCATGTATTCATCGGAATGGCCCCGCCTACATAAATTAAAATTAATGCAAGGTGTGTATCAATTAATCCTGTTAACTGAGCTAATACGTATAGAGCAATTAACGCTGCAAAGTTTGGAATCATTTGCAGAATTAAAAATGTTAATAAACCATTTTTTCTTCCAACAAAACGATATCTCGAAAATGCATAAGCAGTAAAGCTAATTGCTAGCACTGAGAAAATCATCGTTAAAACACTTACTTTTAATGTGTTTTTATACCATAGTAAGTAATTACTATTCTCTAGATCTAATAGCTTACGATAATGATCTAACGTTGCATTTTGTGGAATAATACTTGATCCAGATAAACTATCACCCGGATTAAACGATGAGCCAATAATCCATAATAACGGATAGAAAATGATGGCACACATTACGAAAATAACTAAATAACTTAATGAGAGACGTAACATCTTCTGTCTTTTAATATTCATTTACATCATATCCTCTTCTTGGAATGATTTTGTTCTCTTAAATTGCCATAACGCAACTGTAATAACGATTAACGATAATATCATTGTAAGAGCTGCTGCTTTTCCGTACTGCGCTGAAGTCATCGTTAACTTATAAATCCATGAAATTAAAATATCCGTTCCACCTGCGTCTTGTCCAGCTACAGCAGGACCTCCACCGTTAAATAGATAGATGATACTAAAGTTATTAAAGTTAAACGTATATTGCGTAATTAATATTGGTGCTGTTGCATATAACACAAGTGGCAATGTAATTTTACGAAACTGTTGCCAAGCTGTCGCTCCATCTACTGTAGCCGCTTCGTATAATTCTCCTGGAATCGATTGCAGTATACCTGTTGTCATAGCAAAGACGAACGGGAATCCAAGCCAAGTTTGAATCATAATTAAAGCAATTTTCGCCCAAAATGGATCGGTCATCCAAGCAATCTTTTCAATTCCGAATAAAGCTAATACTTGATTGTTAATTGCTCCAAATGTTTCATTAAACATACCAGAGAAAACAAGAATAGATACGAATGCTGGAACCGCCCACGGTAAAATGAAGATTGTTCGAATAATCGCCTTTCCTTTAATACCAGGCTGATTTACGATAATTGCTAAGAAAATCCCAAGCGCAACTTGTAATGTTGTTGCAACGAATGTCCAAATGACAGTCCAAGAAAATACACTTACAAATGTCTCTCTCCACATCGGTAAAGTGAAAATATCAATAAAGTTTTTAAAGCCCACCCAATCTACTAATTTAGCTGGAGGAGAGTGATATAAATCATAGTTTGTAAATCCAATTAAAATTACGAAGATGATTGGAAATACGACAACAAAGATAAGTAGTAGAAAACCTGGTGAAACCATTAAATAAGGAAAACCTTGATCTAACAAATTACGATATTGCTCTTTTACAGAATTTAACGGTGTTCCGATATCACGTTTCTTTCCATTTTGATATGCATCATATAAGTTAAATGCATATATGCCAAGCCCAAACGTGATAACGATAAGGGCCAAGATTCCTTCTACTAATAGAAAGACAGAATGGTCACGTGGAACTTCTGTGCCGAGCGTTACAATACCCCATAATCCCATATTCAATAAATCAGCAAAGGCTACAATAAATGAACCTGTTAATACTAGAAAAATAAGACCTTTTACAAATTGTTTATTATACATTTGGCCCACGCCTGGAATGATTGATAACATGGTTGCCATTTTCCTATGCTTTGAATGGTTTAACCCATTTGCTGGTTCCATAGATGTTTGCATGTTCCTTCCCCCTTTTTTCTTCCTACATGGAAGGGAGAGAATTCGTGCCTCTCATATTAGAGGCACGAATTTCACCTTATTTTTTCTTGTTATGATTTGCCTCAATATTACCTTTAATTTGTTTCACTGCACTATCAAGCGCCGCTTTTGGTGCCTCTTTATCTGTAACAACTAATTGAAGCGCATCTCCAGCTGGTTTCCAAACTTCTTGCATTTCTGGAATATTTGGCATTGGAATTCCATTTTCAGATTGCGTTGCAACCGCTTTTGCAGCTTCGTTATCTTTAATAATTGGATCTTCCATTACTGATTTTACTGGAGGAATTTCTTTCGTTTTCTCAAATCGAATTTTTGCGTTTTCTTCATTCGTTACCCACTCAGTGAATTTTGTAGCTAAATCATTTTGTTTAGAGAAACTTGTTACATGCCATCCTTTAACCCCAACAAACGTTTTCATCGGTTGACCATTTGGTAATTTCGGCATTGGAGCAACGCCATAATCAATTCCGTTCTTTTCCATTGCTTGGAACGCCCATGGTCCGTTCATAATAGATGCTGCTTTTCCTTCATTGAATAGTCCATCAGCAGCAGGCCCACCTGATTCACCGATAATACCTTTCGGGAATAATTTTTCTTTGTACCATTTTTGAAGATATTCAGCACCTTGTACTGCTCCGCTATTATTTAATCCAACATCACTTGCATTTGGCTTTCCATCTTTTTCACCAAATACATAACCGCCCATACCTGCCATGAATGCATTAGCAAAGTAGAAGTTATCTCCTAATGCTAAAAATCCGTACTTGCCATCTTTCGTAAATTCTTTTGAGAAGTTAAACAGCTCGTCCATCGTTTCTGGCGCTTTTGGCATTAGTTTTTTATTGTAAATAAAGACTGGTGTCTCAATTGCTTTTGGTAAACCATATAATTTTCCGTTATATGTCTGTGCTTCTATTGATGAATTAGTAAATTTACTCTTTACAGCATCATCCGCTTTCACTTCAGAAAGTAGACCTTCTGTTACTGCATTTCCGATTTGATCGTGTGGCAATGTTACAACATCTGGTCCAGTCCCCGCTGGCCCATCAAGGCGTAACTTTTTCACTTGATCTGTCATTTGCATTTCAACAACTTTTACTTTTACTTTATATTTTTCCTCAAAGCTTTTCACTGCTGGTTCTAAACCAACACCTTTTTTATCATCTTCCCAAACAAGAAGATCATAGTCTTTTTTCGCTTTACTTTCCTCTTTTTCCCCTGAATTTTTCGGTCCACATGCAGATAACATACCAATAGATAATGCGGAAACCGTTAATAATGATAATGCTTTCTTCATCCCAAAAACCTCCCTAAATTGTCTATGTACCTTAGTAACTGAAAACGTTTGCATTTAATAGTTTAATTGAAGCGCAAACAATATCTCAAATCTATGAAAACGTTTGCGCTATTTGTCTATCATTATACATTCTTTTATTCATTTTGCAAATATTAATTTAAAAATTATGTCATTATACTCTTTATACATTGACTTTATATGAAATGAATACTACTCTTATAAGCAATATTAAAGCTATAAGAAAGGCAATCGTTTGCAATACAGGCTTTATTATTACACTTAAGGGAATACTATGTATAGAGATATTGAAGGGGGATTTTCCATATGTTTAAAGAAGCCATTTATCATAGGCCGAAAGATAATTATGCATACGCTTACAATGAACAAACAATTCACATCCGGGTACGTACTAAGAGAGATGATGTTCAATGTGCCACTCTTATTTACGGTGATCCTTACGAATGGAAAGACGGGAAATGGATTTCATTAAGTACACCAATGAAAAAAACGGGTTCTACTGCATTATTTGATTATTGGTCCATTTCAATCGAACCAAAATTTAAGCGCTTACGTTATGGATTTGAATTAAAATCTGAAACAGATACTCTTATTTATACAGAGCGAGGATTCTTTTCTAACATTCCAAATGATGATGTTGGTAATTTTTTCTGTTTTCCATTTATTCATGCAGATGATGTATTCAAAGCACCATCCTGGATTAAAAACACCATTTGGTATCAGATTTTCCCTGAACGATTCGCTAATGGCGATAGTACGCTGAATCCAGAAAACACCCTTCCTTGGGGAAGTACGAATCCAACTCCAACTAATTTTTTCGGTGGGGATTTTGCTGGTGTTATTCAAAACCTTGATTACCTTGTTAAGCTTGGCATTTCCGGAATATATTTCACACCTATTTTCAAAGCTCATTCAAACCATAAATATGACACAATTGACTATATGGAAATTGATCCACAATTTGGGACGAAAGAAACTTTCAAAGAGCTCGTTGAAGAATGTCATAAGCACGGTATAAAAGTAATGCTCGATGCTGTGTTTAATCATAGTGGATACTTTTTCGAGAAATTTCAAGACGTTCTAGAGAACGGTGAGAAGTCTGCATATAAAGAGTGGTTCCACATTCATGAATTTCCAATTATAACCGAGCCACTTCCAAATTATGATACTTTCGCCTTTACACCGTATATGCCTAAATTAAATACAGCTCATCCAGATGTAAAAGAATACTTACTTGAAGTAGGACGTTATTGGGTACGAGAATTCAATATAGATGGCTGGCGCCTTGATGTCGCAAATGAAGTCGATCACAACTTTTGGAGAGAATTCCGAACTGAAATAAAGACATTAAATCCTGAAGTATATATTTTGGGAGAAATTTGGCACGATGCCCTTCCGTGGCTACAAGGCGATCAATTTGATGCTGTCATGAGCTACCCTGTTACAAACGCTCTACTTTCTTACTTTGCTAACGATTCCATTAAAGCAAGTGAATTTATGAAGCAAATTACAGAATCTCTACATTCCTACTCTATGAATGTAAATGAAGCAGCCTTTCATTTATTAGATAGCCATGATACTCCAAGAATTTTAACAACATGCAATGGAGATAAAAATAAGTTAAAATTGCTCTATGTATTCCATCTTTCTTTCATCGGCTCTCCTTGCATTTATTACGGAGATGAAATCGGCATGGATGGTGGTATGGACCCCGATTGCCGTAAATGTATGATTTGGGATACTAAAGAACAAGATCATGCATTATTTACACATATACAAACATTGATTTCATTACGAAAACAACATGAAGCTTTTGGAGGACATGGTACTTTTCAATTCATCGAAGCAAATGATGAACATAATTATATTTCTTATACGAAAACATATGAGGATGAAACTATCTTTTTCGTTTTAAACCCTACTAATAGTGAAGTTACAGTTTCACTCCCTCTTCATGTTACTGGTAAGAAAATAATTAACATTTATACAAATGAAGAATTTTCAGCGGAAGCAAGTGTATTACAAGTTACACTTCCTCCATATGGATTCTCCATATTAAAATGGTAATCAAAAAAGCCTTATGCCATAGTGAAGTGCACCCCAATTGTTAGACACAGTCTAACAATTGGAGGTGCATTTTTTATGGCTAAATTTTCTTCAAAAGAAAAAACCCAAGCGGTGAAACAATATTTAGATGGTACAGAAAGTGGAAA